>CAYZKX010000018.1:0-16720 GCA_964479055.1 uncultured Flavobacteriaceae bacterium | reverse complement strand
TTATCAAAAGTATTTATCACAAAAAGAGGAATTATTAAAGTTGTTAACTGTTGTTTATTTTAAAGTTTAAGTGATTGATAATTATCATATTAAACAAGTTATAAGTTGTTCATAATTTATAATAAGTTGAAGATATGTTATTATCAAAACAAAACCTTAAAAAATTATTTACAATATTAACAGCCTATTATAATAATCATAGGTAATAATTAAATTAAATAATAAAATAATAGTGTTATTAATATATGTGAATAAACATTTTTTAAGTTGTATATATTTCTTTTTTTAAATGTAGATTTGTTTTCAATAGAGGAAGAGATGGCGAAACGCAAAAAGAGAGCACGATCTAATAAGATCAATAACTACGCTCAAAGTATTATTCAAATACTTAAATCTGACAAGAATAAATCATTCAATTATAAACAAATAGCTGCTAAGCTAGGTGTAAATGATGCGAGTAGTAGAAATAAGATCATAAAGACTCTTCAAAAACTCCATCAAAAAAATGATATAGAAGAAGTAGCTCGTGGAAAGTATAAAATAGTTGTTACGTCTGAGTATTTTACTGGAATAGTAGATATTTCTTCACGTGGATTCGCCTATGTTATTACCGAAGATTTTGATGAGGATATTTATATAGCATCCAATAATTTGAATCGAGCATTAGATGGTGATGAAGTTGAAATCTACGTTTTTAAAAGACGTAAACGCGGACGATTAGAAGGCGAGATAACTCAAATAGTATCAAGAGCGAGATCAGAATTTGTAGGCGTGATTCAAATTCATAAAAATTATGCTTTTGTAATACCTGATGCTGCAAAAATGTATGTGGATGTTTTTATACCCATAAACAAAACCAAGAAAGCCGAAGAAGGTGATAAGGTATTAGTTAAAATTGAAGAATGGCCAGAAAAGGCAGATTCACCTATTGGAAGGGTACTTAATGTTTTAGGAAAACCTGGAGAACATCATACAGAGATCCACGCTATCCTTGCAGAATACGGTTTACCGTACGAATTTCCAAAAGAGGTGGAAGACTTTGCTAATAATTTGGACACTTCTATAAAACCCGAAGAAATCAAAAAACGCAGAGACTTAAGAGATGTGTTAACCTTCACTATCGACCCTAAGGATGCTAAAGACTTTGATGACGCCCTATCTTTCAAAACCTTAAATAATGGAACCTATGAAGTTGGCATACACATTGCTGATGTGTCGCATTACGTTGAGGAAGGTTCGGTACTCGATGAAGAAGCTTTTGAAAGAGGAACCTCTGTTTATTTGGTTGATAGGGTAGTGCCAATGTTACCTGAGATCTTATCAAACAATGCTTGTTCTTTACGTCCTCAAGAAGAGAAATATACCTTTTCAGCAATTTTTGAGATAGATGAACAGGCAAATATTAAGAAGCAATGGTTTGGTAGAACCGTAACCTATAGTGATGCACGTTTTTCATATGAAGAGGCCCAGGAAATAATAGAAACAAAATCTAATGTTATTTCTAAAGAAACTTCACTTACAGGCCAATCTTATAAAGCCGATCAAAAAATAGCACAAGCTATATTAAAACTTAATGATTTAGCCAAGATTTTAAGAACCAATCGAATGCGATCGGGTGCTATTTCGTTTGATAAGGTTGAAGTTAAATTTCATTTAGATAATGATAATAATCCTACTGGTGTGTATTTTAAAACCAGTAAAGATGCTAACAAACTTATTGAAGAATTCATGTTACTTGCTAATAAAAAAGTAGCTGAATACATTGGCAAACAGGAGCCTAAAAAGACTTTTGTGTATCGTATTCATGACGAACCTGATGATCAAAAATTAGCCGACCTGCAAAATATAGTTTCTAAGTTTGGATATAAACTAAAATTCAATACACGTCAAAATATTACCTCTTCCCTCAATCAATTATTAACCGATGTTGTAGGTAAAAAGGAACAGCATTTGGTCGATACTCTAGCAATTAGAAGCATGAGTAAGGCCGAATATTCAACACATAACATTGGACACTATGGATTAGCATTTAGTTATTACAGTCATTTCACATCGCCAATTAGACGCTATCCTGATGTCATGGTGCATAGACTGCTACAACATTATTTAGATAAAGGTAAATCAGCTAATGAAGAGGCTTACGAAGAACGATGTGCACATGCTTCACATATGGAATATTTAGCCACTAAAGCCGAGCGCGACTCCATTAAGTACATGCAGGTTAAATACATGCAAGACCATCAAGATCAAGAGTTTAAAGGTGTGATTTCTGGAGTAACTGATTGGGGTATTTATGTAGAAATTGTAGAAAATAAATGTGAAGGAATGGTACGAATACGTGATATTTCAGATGATTATTATCATTTTGATCCACAGGAATATGCTTTAGTGGGCGAAGCAACAAAAAATAAATATCAGCTAGGTGAAGAAGTAATTGTTAAAGTTAAGAGTGCTGATTTAATAAAAAAACATTTAGATTTCGCTCTAATTGGTAAATTTGTAGAACAATAAAAAATTAATTGATTAATCGTTATTACTTAAACAAATGAAATTTCCATTAAAAACCCTCATTATTTTATGTCTATCACTAAGTTTTGTAAATGCACAGATCAAAAAAGATGTAGGCGAATTCACAACCTTAAAGGCATTTGATTTGATCAATATTACACTTATAGAATCAAATAAGAACAGTGTTGAAATTACTGGTGAGAATGCAAATAATGTTGTTATTGTAAACAAGAATGGCACGTTAAAAATTAGAATGAACTTGGAAGAGATCTTTGATGGTGATAAAACTGATGTTGTACTCTACCACACTGGATTTGAAATATTAGATGCAAATGAAGGAGCTTTTATTATCTCGAAAGATCGCATAGCACAGCGTGATATTGAGCTTAAAGCTCAGGAAGGCGGCTATATAAAAGTTGATTTGGATGTTAAAGACGCCAATATAAGAGCATATTCAGGTGGTACTGTTGAAACACATGGTAATGTAAATAGACAGGTTGTAAAAGTGAATACAGGAGGCATATATAAAGGAGAACAACTGAATTCGGTTACTTGTAAGTTGGGAATTAGTGCTGGAGGAGAATCACATATTAGAGCATCTGAACTTGTTGATCTCAAGATCACCGCCGGAGGTGATGCATTCATATATGGCAATCCAAGCACTGTCAATGAACGTAAAGTCATAGGCGGACGTGTAAAACGCATGGATTAATAGTAGCATATCATGCTAGACGATATATTAGCAGCCATCCCATTTGGAATTATCCTTGCGTTTACTATAGGACCAGTTTTTTTTGTGCTATTAGAAACGGGTGCCACTAAGGGATTTAAAAGCGCACTAATATTCGATCTAGGTGTTATTCTTGCTGATATTGTCTTTATAGCCATTGCACTTTATAGCACAAACAAATTACTTGATAAACTTAAAGACGATCCTAATTTCTTGATCTTAGGCGGTGTATTGCTTATTGTCTATGGTATTATAAGCTTTATTAAAACCTCAAAATCGTTTAGAGCTATTGTACAGGAATACCATGAAGTACATGTAAAAAAAGGCTACGGCAAACTATTTTTAAAAGGTTTTTTATTGAATTTTATCAATATAGGCGTCCTGCTTGGTTGGTTAGGTTTTTTAATTATTGGTAATTCAATTACCGATGACAAACAAGGGGTTTACGTTTTTATTACAACCATACTTGTGGTTTATTTCCTAGTTGATCTATTTAAGATTTCAATGGCTAAAAAGTTGAAAAGCAAACTAACCCCAAGACGTATTTTTAAAGCTAAAAAAATTGTAGCACTTGCGATTTTAGGTTTTGGAGTGCTGTTGTTGGTGCAAGGCTTGTTTCCAAAGAATAAGGAGCGTTTAAAGGAGACTATTGAAGACATAAACCCCATAAAAAAACCTCCAATGTAAGTTGAAGGTTAATTGAGGCGTCTAGCGGATTCGAACCGCTGTAAAAGGTTTTGCAGACCTCTGCCTAGCCACTCGGCCAAGACGCCTTGCAAAGAGAGCAAATGTAACAAAATTTGCATATCTACCACATTTAGTGGGCGTTTTTTCGACTTTCAGCTAATATAATCGTTACACTTTCTACATCGCCTCCTATCGGTGGGTTGATCTTACTAACACTTACGGTTGCACTATCAACAAGCTCACTTACATCAAATACACGCGTAATTATGCGTTTAGCTACAGTTTCTAAAAGATGTGATGATTTAGCCATCTCTTCTTTCACAACCTGATTTAAAGCGACATAATCTACAGTATCACTTAACCGATCAGTTTGAGCTGATTGTAATAGTGATCCACTCACCTCAAGATCTACTCTGTAATTGCTACCTATTTTCTTTTCCTCGGTCAAACACCCATGATAGGCAAATACCCGAATATTGCTGAGTTTAATTATTCCCACAGAAGTATCTTTAACAATACAAAATTACCTAATTTTGTGCAGCTTTTTTAAGATCATGAACGAAGAAATAAAATCACTCAATTTTATTGAGCACATCATAGAAGAGGACCTCTCTAATGGATTGTTAAAAAACCAATTAAGGTTTCGCTTTCCACCTGAGCCTAATGGCTATCTACATATAGGTCACACGAAAGCCATTGGAATTAGCTTTGGATTAGGAGAGAAGTACAATGCTCCAGTTAATTTGAGGTTTGATGATACCAATCCCACCAAAGAAGAACAAGAATACGTGGACGCCATCAAGTATGACATACAATGGTTGGGCTACCAATGGGCGAATGAGCTATATTCATCCGACTATTTTCAGCAGCTGTTTGATTGGGCTGTCGAATTAATCAAAAAAGGCAAAGCTTATGTAGACAGTCAAACCTCTGAGCAAATTGCACAACAAAAAGGAACGCCAACTCAAGTAGGAACAAATAGTCCATATCGCGATCGTTCAATTGAAGAAAATCTGCAGTTATTTCACGATATGAAAGCAGGTAAATTCAAAGAAGGCGAACATGTTTTAAGAGCTAAGATCGATATGACTGATCCTAATATGTTGATGCGTGATCCAATAATGTATCGCATATTATACGCACATCATCATAGAACAGGCGATTTATGGTGTATTTACCCCATGTATGATTGGACACACGGCGAAAGTGATTATATTGAACAGGTTTCACATTCATTGTGCTCACTAGAATTCAAACCACACCGAAAACTTTATAATTGGTTTAGAGATGAGGTTTATCAAATTAGCAATAGTGCGTTACCGCTACCGCCAAAACAACGTGAATTTGCGCGACTTAATCTAAGTTACACCATCATGAGTAAGCGCAAATTATTGAAGTTAGTTGAAGCTGGTGTTGTTTCTGGCTGGGATGACCCAAGAATGCCTACCATTTCAGGATTAAGACGCAGAGGATACACACCTGCAGCGATTAGAAAATTTATTGAAACGGTTGGTGTGGCTAAACGCGATAATGTCATTGATGTGTCCCTTCTAGAGTTTTGTATTAGAGAAGATCTTAATAAAACAGCCAATCGTGTCATGGCAGTACTTAATCCAGTTAAATTAGTGATTGACAATTATCCAGAAGGACAAGAAGAATGGTTAGAAGCTGAGAACAATCCAGAAGATGAAAATGCCGGAAGCAGACAAATACCATTTTCAAGAGAACTATACATTGAAAGAGAGGACTTCAAAGAGGAGGCTAATCGCAAATTCTTTAGGCTCACCCTAAACAAGGAGGTGCGCTTAAAAAATGCCTATATCATAAAAGGAGAGTCGGTAGCAAAGGATGAAAATGGAAATATAACTCAAATTCATTGCACCTATGACCCCAAAAGTAAATCAGGTAGCGGCACTGAGGAAAGCAAGCGCAAAGTAAAAGGAACACTCCACTGGGTATCTAAACCGCATGCCGTTTCCGCAGAAGTGCGTGTTTATGACCGCTTATTCAATGACGAAGCACCAGATAGTCATAAGGACAAAGATTTTACTGAATTTCTCAATCCGGATTCATTGCATTTAGTCCAAGCCTATGTAGAGCCTAGTCTACAAGAAGCACGAATAGGGGAGCGCTTCCAATTTCAACGCTTAGGCTACTTTAATGTCGACACCGACTCCACAACAGAGCGTCTAGTGTTTAATAAAACCGTTGGATTAAGAGATAATTGGGCTAAAAAGAATAAATAGAACCCTGATCTATTCGTCCTCTTTCTTCTTGTTTTGTTGTTTCATAGCTTCACCAATCTGATTGCTGGCGCTAAAACTAGCCACCATATTGTTCAACATATCACTACCTGCCTGTGGTGAATTAGGCAACAAGATTAAATTACTGTTGGTTTCTTCTCCAATAGATTGCAAGGTGTCATAATGTTGGGTTACAACAATCAGTGCCGAGGCCTCTTGACTATTAATACCAACGCGATTCAATACTTCTACTGATTCTTCGAGCCCGCGCGCAATTTCACGACGTTGATCTGCAATACCCTGACCCTGAAGACGCTTACTTTCAGCTTCGGCTTTTGCTTTTTCTACTATTAAGATACGCGCAGCATCACCTTCGTATTGCGCAGCAATCTTTTCACGTTCTGCGGCATTGATACGGTTCATGGCAGCTTTTACTTGAGAGTCTGGATCAATATCTGTTACTAGGGTTTTGATAATGTCATAACCATAATCCAACATGGCATCATTCAACTCTGATTTTACTGCAATGGCAATGTCGTCCTTTTTAACAAATACATCATCCAGCTTCATTTTAGGCACCTCCGCCCGAACCACATCAAACACATAACTAGTGATTTGATCGTGAGGATAATCTAACTTGTAAAAGGCGTCGTAAACTTTATCTTTTATCACTTTGTATTGCACAGAAACCTTTAATCGCACAAACACATCGTCTAATGTTTTGGTCTCAACAATAACATCCAATTGTTGGATCTTTAAACTCAATTTACCGGCAATACGATCAACTAGTGGAATTTTGATATGTAAGCCCGAATGCCGGATGCTGTGGAATTTACCAAAACGCTCAATTACAGCCGCCGTTTGTTGCTTTACAATAAAAAATGATGAGATTAAAATCAATAATCCGAAAAAAATGAAAGGTATAAATATGATGTTGCTCATGATGATATATAAATGTGTTAAATAAGTTAAGTACTAAAATAAGTTATATTTGTTCAAATAATAACAATTATGACCCAAATAAAACCGTGTATTTTATTAGTAGCACTTACCCTTAGTTTTGTTACAATAAGCTTTGCCCAACCTAAGAATTACGAAATCAGAAATGGCTTTGCCATTGGTGGAGGAATAACACAATTTGATATTCAAACCGATAATTTGAGCACCAAAGCAGGAAGCGGCTGGTTGGTGTCAGCAGGGATTGGTGCAGTTTTGCCTCACCGTTGGTATGATATAAGTTATAACATGCAGATTTCGGAAAACAACTTTGATATTTCAGGTCGTATGAGTGACGATGTTAACGGCAATGAAACTATTGAATACAAGATGTTTGCTGTGCAAGCCGGGATTATATGGCATATTAATATAATTGGCTCGTTTCTTACCTTAGATCTGGGCCCACAGCTCCAATACAATGGTGATTTGGAAGTTAAGAATGATGGTCAAAGCGATTATTTCCTCAATGGCTTTGATATGCTTCAAGCCAAGGACATTGAAGACATCAATAACTTTAACATCAATGCCATGGGAGGTGCAACAGCTGGAATTGGACCGGTTAAAGTTAGGGCCCAATACATCTATGGGATTTTAAACACATTCAATAAGTTAAATGATGAAAATTTGAATGTTCCGGAATCTACTGATTTTAAAGGCAATCAAAGCTTTTGGATGTTCTCGGCTTCGTTTACTTTTTAATCAAACGCCCAATCCTGGAAATAGTTTCGTTTTTACCTATCAGAAACATGATTTCAAATACGTCAGGACCCTGAAGTTTGCCAACTAGCGCTAGGCGCAATGGCATCATTACTCGACCAAATCCAATACCAGTAGATGTGATCCAACCTTTTATTTTCTCTTGTAAATTTTGAACCGTATATTCTTTGGTCCGTGTTACTATTGCAATTACTTCTTGAAGTAATTCGGCAGTATCTTCTTTAATTGCTTTTTTAAAAGCTTTTTCATCGTATTCGTTAGGTGCAATGAAAAAATAAGAACTTAACTGCCAAAAATCATTAATAAACACAGCCCTTTCTTTAACGAGATTCACCACTAATGAAATATAATTGGCATCCACATCTGCCAATTCGGATCGGGAGGATTTAAACAGTTCAGCCAATTGATCATTGTCTTTCTGCTGCATATATTGTTGATTGAACCACTTGGTTTTATCAGGGTCAAATCGGGCACCAGCCTTATTTACTTTATTCAGGTCAAAGGCAGTAATGAGCTCATCTAGATTAAAAATCTCCTGCTCGGTACCAGGATTCCAGCCCAAAAATGCTAAAAAGTTAACAACGGTTTCAGGAAAATAGCCCTCTTCTCGATATCCTTGTGAAATGGTGTTAGACGCAGGGTCTTGCCACTCTAATGGGAATATAGGAAAACCACCCTGTTCACCATCACGCTTACTTAGCTTGCCTTTTCCAGCAGGTTTTAAAATAAGTGGCAAATGGGCAAATTTAGGTGCCTCCCACCCAAAAGCTGAATATAGTTGGTGGTGAAGCGCTAAAGAAGGCAACCATTCTTCTCCTCTTATAACATGAGTTATTTCCATGAGATGGTCATCGACAATATTAGCTAAGTGATACGTTGGCATACCATCACTTTTAAACAGAATTTTATCATCCAAAACATTAGTATCTATCGTAATGTTTCCTCTTACAATATCATTTAGTTGTAGTGATTGGTCTTTAGGCGACAGAAACCGAATTACATAGTCCTGACCTGAATCCAGCTTAGCCTGTAGTTCAGAACCATTCATTGCCAATGAATTGTTCAAAGATTCACGATTATGCCAATTGTAAATAAAAGTTTCACCCCTGGCTTCGCACTCTTTTCGCAATGTAACTAGTTCATCAGCGGTATCAAAAGCATAATATGCCTTACCTTCTTGCACTAGTTCATCGGCATATTTACGGTAAATATGTTTGCGCTCACTTTGTCTGTAGGGACCAAACCCACCATCTTTATTTACCCCTTCATCATAGGGAATACCACACCAATTGAGCGCCTCAATTATGTAATCTTCCGCACCTTCAACATACCGGTTTTGATCAGTATCTTCAATTCGTAACACAAATGTTCCGTTGTGCTGTTTAGCAAATAAATAATTGAATAAAGCGGTTCTAACACCACCAATATGAAGCGGTCCTGTTGGGCTAGGCGCAAAGCGTACACGGACGGTTTTACTCATGAATTGAATTTAAAGTCACAAAGATAAAATGATAATATGTATTTCGGTTAATTTAAACAGAAATCATTGCCTTGGGAATGCGCTTATTCATTAATTGAAACCATAAAGGAGGGATTAATGAAAGCACCATAGACGTAGGATAGCCAAAAGGCATTTGCGGACTTTCTTCATGACAGTCTAATAATTGGTATTTCTTCGATGAAATATAATGATGATCACTGTGGCGTGTGAGCTCGTATAGAACAATGCGGCCAATAACATGATTTGAGTTCCAAGAATGTATTTCCTTAACACGCTCATAACGCCCTGAAGGCAATTTGGAACGAATAAGGCCATAATGCTCGATATAATTCACAGTTTCTAATAAAAGGAAACCAACAATTGCCGCGCCAACAGCAAAGAGGAGCCCCGCACTTCCAAACAAAACAAAAATAAACACCAAATAGGATAATTGAATCAACAAACCCCATAACATGTCATTTCTGAACGAAAAGAACGACAGGTTGTAATTATTCAATAAACGCCTTTGAATGCGCCAAGCACTAAGGTATTGACGACTCACTGAGGTGACCCAAAATGAATAGACACTTTGATTGTATTTCGCAGTAGCTGGATCTTCAGGTGTTGCGGCATGTAAATGGTGACCAAAATTATGCTCAATGTAAAAATGCATATACAACGAAGGAAGCAAAAGAGCCTTACCAAGAAACCGCTCTTTAGAAGCTTGACGATGCCCAAGTTCATGACCTACGTTTATACCATTTACACCTAAAACAATACCCAGTGTTATAATTAGCCCTATAAATTCAAAAGTCTGTAATTGCTGAGAAGCTGTCGATACTAATGCATAAACAAGCAAACCATACACAATGGGAAGATTGAGATATAACATCCAATCAAAAAGTTTATTAATATGCTTATCCTGAACCTGAGCCTTATTAAGATTAGTATGGTCTAATGGCAGTAGTACTTCAAGCAAGGGTAATATTCCAAAGGCGTAAATGGGAGTTGCAAAAACCACCATTCCTCTAAAGTAAATCCCTGCAAAGGCTACCAACGGAATTGAATAGGCTGCCAAATATTTTAAATCTTTCATTTGTTACATTTTAACGAAAATCCTTGTCTCGTCATGGAATTTAACAGAATGTTATCTTAAATACGATTCTAAATTAATAATAATATAGTAGTTTTATTAGTTGAATACTTAAGATTTAACCTATTGAGCAACTTCAAAACCATACAGGAAAAGCTAAGTCAATTCATTAAGCGCTATTATACTAACGAGCTGCTTAAAGGGGGAATATTATTTGTGGCAATAGGACTGCTTTATTTTCTGTTAACCGTTTTTATAGAGTTTATGCTTTGGCTAAACCCAACGGGAAGGACCGTTTTATTTTGGTTGTTTATAATGGTAGAGCTGGGCTTATTGTACAAGTTTATTGCGCTTCCACTAGCGCGGCTTTTTAATTTGAAACAAGGCATTAACAATGAGGCGGCTTCTAAAATTATAGGTGATCATTTTCCCGAGGTTAGTGATAAGCTATTAAATGTTCTACAGCTCAATCAAAACAAGGGCCAAACAGAACTCATGCTTGCGAGCATAGAACAAAAATCTTCCGAACTAAAACCCATACCATTTAAGCTCGCTATAAATTTTAGAAACAACACTAAATATTTAAAATATGTAGCTGTACCGGTGCTTATTTTTTTAGCGCTGTTCGCCTCAGGAAAGTTTAGCTGGTTTAGCGATAGCTATGAGCGTGTTGTGAATTATCAAACGGCTTATGAGCCTCCAGCTCCTTTTCAGTTTATTATATCCAATAATAACCTGCAAGCCATAGAAAATCAACCCTTTAAATTAGAAGTTAGAACTGAAGGAAATTTAATTCCACAAGACGCATCGATTGTTTACGGCAATGAATCGTATTTCATGAATCAAGTGGCGCCTGGTGTTTTTGAGTACCAGTTTTCCCAACCAAAAAATGACTTTGAATTTAACCTCTCAGCTAATGGAATAATGTCTAGGTCATATACGGTGAATGTTATAGAGGTGCCAACCTTATTGGCTTTTGATATGGCGCTGGATTATCCTGCACATACGAGAAAAAAAGACGAAGTAGTTAAAAGCACTGGAAATGCAACCGTTCCACAGGGGACCAAGATAAGTTGGTATTTAAAAACAAAATCCACTGATCAGGTTGCTATGACACTCACGGACACTGTTGTTAATTTTGCACAAGACGGCAATGATTTTACTTTAGAAAAAAGAGTACGTTCAAAACTAGATTATAGCCTTAATACCAGCAATGAACATTTAAAAAATCACGAAAGTTTAGCGTTCACTATTAATGTTATTAAAGACGAATATCCGGAATTAAAGATTCAAATGCAGCAGGACTCAACTGATCTAGAAACCCTTTATTTCTACGGCCAGGTAACTGATGATTATGGTTTACGAAAACTTCAGCTAATCTATTATCCTATGGATAATGAAACGGAGAAGAACATCTTGGACCTTAAAATTAGTAACGGTACGTTCGATGAATTTGTCAATACCTTTCCGGGTCAATTGCAATTAGAAGAAGGCCGACCTTATCATTTATTTTTTGAAGTTCAGGATAATGATGCGATCAATAGTTTTAAAAGCACCAAGAGCAATGTCTTTACATTTAGAAAGCTAACACAGAAGGAAATTGAACAAAACCAACTTAATGATCAAAACAAAACAATTGATGATCTCAATAAATCGTTAGAAAAGTTTGAAGAACAGGATAAGCAGCTAGAAGAACTTTCTAAGACTCAAAAAGAAAAAGCAGAGCTTAATTTCAATGACCAAAAGAAGCTGGAAAATTTCCTAAAGCGGCAGATGCAGCAGGAAGAAATGATGCAGAATTTCAATAAGAAATTGAAAGATAATCTTGAAGATTTTCAAAACGAAAACGAAGACGATAAGTTTAAAGAAGATCTTGAAAAACGACTTGAAGAGAATCAAGAACAACTTAAAAAAGATGAGGAGCTTTTAAAAGAGCTTCAAAAAGTTGCCAACAAGATTAATAAGGAGGAACTGGCACAAAAGCTTGAGGAATTGGCTAAGCAAAATAAGAATAAAAAGCGCAGCCTTGAACAACTTCTGGAGCTAACCAAAAGGTTTTATGTAGCTAAGAAAACGGAAAAGCTAAAAAATGAATTGGAACAATTAGCTAAGAAACAAGAGGATCTTTCAAATGAGGATAAAGAGAACAACACAAAAGAGAAACAGGATGATCTTAATAAAGAGTTTGAAGATTTTCAAAAAGAGTTGGAGGACTTGAAAAAAGACAATGAAGAATTGAAGGAGCCTATGGAGCTTCCAGACGATCCGCAAGAAGAGGAAGAGATCAAGAAGGAACAACAAGAAGCTAGTGAGAATCTTGATCAAAAAGAACAATCACAAGATCAACAGGAACAACAACAAAAGCAGCAAAATGCACAAAAGAATCAGAAAAAGGCCGCTCAAAAAATGAAGCAAATGGCTCAACAGATGAGTCAAATGATGTCAGGAAGCGGTCAAAACCAAATGTCAGAGGATCTGGAAATGCTAAGGCAAATCCTAGATAATTTGGTGTTGTTTTCTTTTGATCAGGAGCATTTAATGAATGATTTCAGAAGCATTCAGGTTAATCACAGTCAATACGCTAAAAATCTTATTAAACAACAAGGGTTGAGAGAACATTTTGAGCATGTTGATGACAGCTTGTTCGCACTTTCTCTAAGACAACCTATGATTTCGGAACAGATCAACAGCCAAATAACTGAAGTTTATTTTAATATCGATAAATCTATGGAACAGTTTTCTGAGAATAGACTTTATCAAGGCGTAGCTGCTCAACAATATACTGTTACGGCCGCCAACACGCTTGCTAGTTTTTTAAGCGACGTATTAGACAATATGGAAATGCAAATGAATCCGTCGCCAGGGCAAGGAGAAGGCGATCAACAATTACCAGACATCATTATGAGTCAGGAGCAGCTTAATGAAATGATGAAAGAAGGCCTAGAAAAGCAAAAAGGAAAACAAGAAGGCGAGAAGGAAGGAGAACAGAAGGAGAATGACAAAGGAGATCCGCAACAGGGAGAACAGGAGGGCCAACAAGAAGGTGAAGGCAATTCTAATGAGGAAATGAACGGGGAATTATTTGAAATTTATAAACGTCAACAGCAATTACGTCAAGCCCTGGAAAATAAGATTG
Source organism: uncultured Flavobacteriaceae bacterium (assembly GCA_964479055.1). GTDB lineage: Bacteria > Bacteroidota > Bacteroidia > Flavobacteriales > Flavobacteriaceae > CAYZKX01. The sequence goes on along the minus strand of CAYZKX010000018.1, from coordinate 3,130 downwards.
CTAAAGATGGTATTAATGGTCAGGAAAAGCAACTTTTGCAACAAATGGAGGAGGTGGAACTAGACTTGCTTAATAAAGGATTTACTGATCAAACACTCGAAAAGATGATGCAGTTAGAGCATCAACTGTTGAAATTGGAAAATGCAGCTTTTCAACAAGGAGAAGACAACAAACGTAAGTCTATAACTAACGAACAAGAGTTTAATAATAATACTAATATTCCAACGCCAGATATCAGGCAATTCTTTAATACTACTGAAATATTAAACCGACAAGCACTACCTTTGCAACAAACGTACAAGAAAAAGGTACAAGAGTATTTTAAGAATAAAGATGATAACTTTTAATTATGAGACGCCTTTTAGTTTGAACAAGGAAGGCGTATTAACGAATTGGATAGAATCTGCGATTGAAAAGGAATCATTCATTCTTGGAGAGATCAACTTTATTTTTTGTGACGACCCATATTTACACAAAATAAATGTGGAATATTTGAATCACGACACTTTAACGGATATCATTAGTTTCGATTATATTGAAGGAAAAACCCTACACGGAGATATATTTATTTCTATAGATCGTGTAGAAGAGAATGCAAAGAAATATAGTGTAGAGTTTTTCAATGAGCTGTGTAGAGTTATGATTCATGGTGTGCTCCATTTTTGTGGGTACCAAGATAAGAGTGAAGAACAGAAATCAATAATGCGCAATAAAGAAGATGCATATCTATTGGCTCTAGAGGAATTGACATGAAAGTAATGTATATTTGCAAGCCTAAATTTTAAAACGTTCCACGTGGAACAATTATGAGTTTATTTCAAGATACATATGATGTTATAGTTGTTGGTGGCGGTCACGCGGGAAGCGAAGCTGCTGCTGCTGCTGCTAATATGGGTAGTAAAACATTGATAATTACTATGAACTTACAGAATATTGCTCAAATGTCCTGTAATCCAGCCATGGGCGGTATAGCAAAAGGTCAAATAGTAAGGGAAATTGATGCGCTGGGTGGCTATAGTGGTATTGTAAGTGATACTTCGGCAATACAATTTAAAATGTTGAATAAATCGAAAGGACCAGCCATGTGGAGCCCGCGTACACAAAATGATAGAATGCGTTTTGCTGAAGATTGGCGGTTACTTTTAGAAAGCACCCCCAATCTTGATTTTTACCAGGAAATGGTTAATGGCCTAATCATTGAGAAAAATAGAGTTGTTGGAGTGACGACTAGCTTAGGCATAAAGGTTAAAGCCAAAACAGTTGTTTTAACTAATGGTACTTTTTTAAATGGTCTTATACATATAGGAGAAAAGAATTTCGGAGGAGGAAGAGCAGGAGAACGCGCTGCTACAGGATTAACCGAACAGTTGGTGGATTTAGGATTTGATTATGGTCGAATGAAAACAGGAACACCACCACGTGTTGATGGGCGTTCATTGGACTACTCTAAAATGATAGAGCAACCCGGTGATGAAGTGCCAGAAAAATTTTCTTATTCTAATACAACGCAACCCTTGAATAAACAACGCTCATGCCATATGACGTACACCAGCCCTATGGTTCATGATTTGTTGAGAGAAGGGTTTGAACGTTCTCCTATGTTCAATGGAAGAATCCAGAGCATTGGGCCTCGTTACTGTCCTTCAATTGAAGATAAAATCAATCGATTTGCCGAAAAGGAGAGACATCAAATATTTGTTGAACCCGAAGGCTGGAATACGGTTGAGGTTTATGTAAATGGTTTCTCTACATCCTTACCTGAGGATGTACAATTTAAAGCTTTAAGATCAGTTGAAGGTTTTGAGAAAGTTAAATTCTTTAGGCCAGGATACGCCATTGAATACGATTACTTCCCGCCTACGCAATTAAAGCATAGTTTGGAAACAAAGCTAGTAGAAGGCTTATATTTTGCCGGACAGATTAATGGTACTACAGGCTATGAAGAGGCCGCTTCACAAGGATTGATGGCTGGGATTAATGCGAGTTTAAGAATCCAGGAAAAAGAAGCTTTTACATTAAAACGGAATGAAGCTTACATTGGTGTATTAATTGACGATTTAATCACCAAGGGCACAGAAGAGCCTTATAGAATGTTCACGTCCAGGGCGGAGTATAGAACATTGTTGCGCCAGGACAATGCTGATCTTAGATTAACACCCAAAGGCTATGAACTGGGATTGGCTAAGGTTGAACGCATGCAAAGAATGGAAGAGAAGGAGGCCAAATCTAAAGCTTTGGTAGAATTTTTTAGGAAGACTAGTGTTAAACCAGAGGAAGCCAATCCAGTTTTACAGGAAAAGGGATCTTCGTTGATGAAACAATCGGATAAAATTTTTAAAGTGTTTTCTAGGCCCAATATAGCCATAGATGATGTTCGTAAATTTGACTCAGTGGAAGAATATATAGTGTCTAATCAATTGGATAAAGAAGTTATAGAGCAAGCCGAAATTCAAGTGAAGTATTCCGGTTATATAAATAAAGAAAAAAACAATGCCGATAAATTGAATAGGCTTGAAGACATAAAAATCCCTGAAAAATTTGACTACTCCAAGATCAAGTCGATGAGTTTTGAGGCTAGAGAGAAGCTTAAAAGCATCCAGCCAACCACCATATCTCAAGCATCAAGAATAAGCGGTGTGTCTCCTAATGATATTTCTGTATTACTGGTTTATATGGGACGCTAGAAAACACCGTTCCACGTGGAACATCTATTCATGAAAAAAGAAATTTATTTAAAAGTAGTTGATCATGCTGTTACCAAAGAACCATTTGAACTCCTGTATGATCCTGAGCTTGAAATGCTGTGCACAATTCCGCGGCCTGATGATAAAGATTTAGTTAAATATTATGAAAGTGAAGATTATATTTCACATACAGACAGTAAAAGAAATTGGTTTGAACAGATTTATCAGCGCGTTAAGAAAGGGGCATTAAAAAGAAAAGTAAAGCTATTAAATTCTGTAAGTAATTCTCCCAAGACACTTTTGGATATTGGATGTGGTACAGGTGATTTTCTAAACTCAGCAAAAAACAGTGGTTGGGAGGTAACCGGAATAGAGCCAAACACCAGATGCATGGAAATAGCAAATTCCAAATTAGGCGATAAGGTTTTTCATAATCAACATTTAAA
>CAYZKX010000017.1:15075-17590 GCA_964479055.1 uncultured Flavobacteriaceae bacterium | reverse complement strand
CATGAAATCATTTCATTTAATTCTAGTCCTCATTGTATCAATAACCTTCACCAGTAATGTTTGGTCGCAATCTATTTCAATGGGTTTTTCTGAAGAAGCCAGTAAAACGCAAGTGACAACTGAAGCGGAGTTTGATGCGTTATTGAATTCACAAAATTTGGACGACTGGATGAAGTATCTGTCTGCACGTCCTCATCATGTAGGTTCTCCTTATGACAAAAAAGTTGTGGATTTTGTAGCAGAAAAGATGGAAGAATGGGGTTATGATGTGCGAGTGGAAGGCTTTGATGTGTTGTTTCCAACACCAAAATTACGCTTATTAGAAATGACAAAACCAACAACCTTTAAAGCAAGTTTAACAGAACCTGCAGTTGAAGGAGATGAGTATTCTAAGCAATTGGAAGAATCCCTTCCAGGCTATAATGCCTTTTCAATTGATGGTGACGTTACAGGAGAACTTGTATTTGTAAATTATGGGGTGCCTGCAGATTATGAAGAGTTAGAACGTCGAGGGATTGATGTAAAGGGTAAAATTGTAATTGCCAAGTATCAAGGTTCTTGGCGAGGTATTAAACCTAAGGTAGCAGCCGAAAAAGGCGCTATAGGTTGTATTATTTATTCAGATCCTTTAGATGATGGTTATTTTAGAGGAGATGTTTATCCCGAAGGTGCTTTTAAAAATGAATATGGCGTACAACGAGGTTCGGTAATGGATATGCCATTGGCGCCTGGTGATCCGCTTACTCCGGGTTATGGATCAACCAAGGATGCAAAACGTATTCCAATTGAAGAGGCTGAAACACTTACCAAAATACCTGTAATACCAATCTCATATCACGATGCTTTACCATTACTTGATGCTCTTAAAGGTCCAGTAGCACCTTATAATTGGAGAGGCGCCTTACCAATTACCTATCATATTGGTCCAGGACCAGCAACAGTAAGATTAAAATTGGAGTTTAACTGGGAACAGCGTACGGCTTATAATGTAATTGCGAGTATGAAAGGCAGTACATATCCCGATGAATGGGTAATACGCGGGAATCATCATGATGCTTGGGTTCATGGTGCAAATGATCCTATTAGTGGTCTTGTGGTCATGATGGAAGAGGCACGTGCCATTGGCGAATTGGCTAAAAAAGGAATCAGGCCAAAACGAACGATGATGTACTGTGCCTGGGGAGCTGAAGAGCAAGGATTACTTGGCTCGACGGAATGGGTTGAAACACATGCTAATGAGTTAAGGCAAAAAACAGTTGCCTATATAAATACTGATGGAACAGGTGCAGGATTTCTATATGCTGGTGGTTCACATACTCTGGAAAAGTTCTTTAATGAAATAACACAAGAGGTTAAAGATCCGCAAACTAATGTTACTGTATTTGAAAGACGAAATGCCATGGAAAAAGTTAACGGACGAACACCATGGAGTCATTACAAATTAGGAGCCTTGGGATCAGGTTCTGATTATTCGCCGTTTTTTCAACATTTAGGAATAGCGAGTTTTAATATGGGATTTGGTGGAGAAAGTTCAGGTGGAGAGTATCACACAATGTATGATTCATATGCACATTACAAACGCTTTAAGGACCCAACTTTTCAATACAGTAAGACATTAGTTAAAGTAGCAGGACGTACAAGTTTGCGTCTGGCAAATGCTGAGGTACTTCCGTTTGAGTTTGATCATTTTACAAAAATTGTATCTTCATATGCTGATGAAGTCAAGAAATTGGCTGACAAATTGAGAAAGGAAACAGATAAACAAAACGAACTTATTGCCAATGGAATATATGCTATTGTGGATAATCCAAAGGAGAGTCTAATAGCACCAAAGAAAAAAGAAGCAGTACCATATTTTAACTTTGCACCAGTTGAAAACGCATTGAATAACTTAAATAAGCAGTCAACTAAGTTTACCAAGGTGTCCAGAAACGGAGTGGCAAATGTCAAGAATAAGACTGCTCTGAATACACTTTTAAAAGATATGGAGCGTGCATTGACTAAAGAGCACGGTTTGCCCAAGCGACCATGGTACAAACACCACATTTATGCGCCAGGATTTTATACTGGCTATGGAGTAAAAACACTTCCTGGAGTTCGTGAAGCAATTGAACAACGTGAGTTTGATGAAGTTGAGAAACAGGTAAACATATTAGCTGAGGTGATTAATAATTTCTCATCCAAAATTGAGGAAGCTGTTAAATTAATGAAATAATAATTTCAAATTTTGAGGTATAAGTGCTCTTTTACAGGAGCACTTTTTTTTGATACATCCTCAACCAAATAAATGTCAATAAAGACAACACACCAAATATGGAAAAGCCAATAAACAATGGCAGTACAGAGGTGTTCACAAAACTTCCTATATAATTAGCAATAGGCACTGCCATGACTGTTGAAATAAATCCATTAATGGCTGCACCTATGCCGGCAATATGACCTAATGGTTGCATTGCAAGTGCACGCAGATTACCAAACAAAAGTCCGATAGAAAAGAATTGCAATGCAAAAAAGA
>CAYZKX010000017.1:0-14975 GCA_964479055.1 uncultured Flavobacteriaceae bacterium | reverse complement strand
GTACTAAGCCAAACCATAAATGATCCAGTCATAAATCCTGAAACCACTGTAAATGCCACAGCATTTTTATGTCTAAAAAATTCTTTGGTACCATTAAAGAATAGCATTCCAGAAAATGGGATCTTATGCTCTGTACTTAAGGTTTCTTCCTGACGACGCCAGAGCCAAATCATGATGATACCTCCATAGATGAAATTGGCATAAAAAATAGACCTCCAGTCAAAATAATAAAGTAGCTGTTGACCTAGAGTAGGAGCGATTACTGGAACTAAAATAAATACCATGACAACAATAGACATGATCTTAGCCATGTAATCACCACTGTATTTATCTCTTACCATGGCAATGGCCATTGTTCTTGGTGAAGCCAATCCTAAGCCCTGTAATATGCGTCCCAAAATCATGATCTCAAAATTTTTAGTCGTCAAGCAAATGAAGCTGGCTATAAAAAACAAGGCAAATCCAATGTACGCAATAGGTTTTCGTCCAAAGCTATCAGATAAAGGTCCAAAAATAAGCTGACCAAAACCTAAACCTAAAAATATCATGGTGATCATGAGTTGATTGTCGTTGGTATTGATCACATTAAGTTCACGACCAATATCGGGTAGGGCTGGTAACATGGCATCAATTGACAAGGCGACAATAGACATGAGAGATGCCATTAAGGCAACAAATTCAGTACTTATCTTTGGTTGGTTTTCCACGAGGCAAATGTAAGCTAATTATTGCCTATTTTTACAGTATGATTGACCATTATCAGTTTTCGGATGAAGTGTTTATTGAACGGTTCAAAAACCTAACACTTAAGCCCCAATACTTTAATCATGAAGCTCATTTAAGACTGGCTTGGATATATATAATGAAATTGGGAATTGATCGCGCGATACCTTTGGTATGTGATCAAATAAAGACTTATGCTACTGCACAAGGTGCTGCAAACAAGTATAATGAAACAGTAACAGTGGCAGCGGTTAAAGCCGTTTATCACTTTATGATGAGATCTGATACTTCTAGTTTTAAGGATTTTATTGGTGATTATCCGCGCTTAAAAACAAATTTCAAGGATCTTCTGGCACAACATTATGATATCGATATTTTTAATTTGGAAATTGCACGATCCTCTTTTTTAGAACCCAATTTATTACCATTTGACTAACAAAATATGAAGTCAGCTTCTATAATCGAAATAAAAAAAGCACTCAAATACAGAACTCATGAGGAGCTATTAGAGTATTGTCTTGCAATGGCTAGATTTAAATTGGAAAGTAAAGAATTGCTGACATACCTGTTATTTGAGTCGGAAAATGAATCGGCTTATATCGAAGGCGTAAAACAATACATCAGTAATGAATTTGAAAACATTACGGCCACAAGCTTTTTTTTGATCAAGAAATCCGTACGAAAGATATTAAGGCAAACAAAACGATATATAAGATATTCGAAGAAAAAAGAAACAGAAGCCGAGCTACTTATCCATTTTTCCAGAGAGTTGAAAAAGGTGTCACCTTCAATTTCAGGAAGTCGGGTTTTAACTAATATGTACAACAAACAGTTAGAGCTAGCTGATAAGGCAATTTCTAAATTACATCCAGATTTACAATACGATCTAAAAATGAAATTTGATTAAAGACTCGTAAAAATATAATTCAAATTAATCTAATCTTTAAATGGTACCGTAGTAGGAATATCATCTATTGTGTAGTTACCAGGGAGTTTACTTAACTTCAGTATTAACTCCTCTTTGAGCTTTCTGATTTTTCGAGCGTATCTTGGATTATCAATCAAGTTGTTTAATTCATTGGGATCTTTTTTCAGATCATAAACCTGATCAGCATCTGCGTAGTTAGGAACAGTTTGCATAGCGATTTTCTCTACGGCTTCACCACCAGGCAGCATTACCAGATGACCAAAAGGTTCCGATGGATCAGAAGTTAATCCTGGGATTCCAAACTTCTGTTTGTATCTGTTTTGTTTTTCTAACATGGCCTTTCTCTCTTCATAGGTCAACTCCATAGCCCATTTTGGATATCTGATCACGTAATACTTTAAATTATCTTTTACAATTGCTCGTGCATATCCTAATTCATAATACATTGCTGTTCTGGCTTTATATTTTTTGCCATCGAGAGCACTTTTAAAACTATAGCCATCAAAAACATTTGGATCTACTGTTTGGCCAGCAATTTCTAGAAGTGTTGGTAGGAAATCCACGTTACTCAGAGGAATATCTATAGATTTACCTGCTTTAAAACCGCCTTTTTTCCACATAAAAGCTTGGGTGTTAATACCTTTTTCATACAATGTTCCCTTTAACTCTTGACCGTGATCATTGAAAAAGACAATTATTGTATTGTCAATAACACCCGTTTCGTCAAGTTTATTTAGTAGTGCATTAACCGCATCATCTAGCCAAAGAAGATTTTCTTTGCCTTTTCCCTTAAGTCCATTTTCATCTAACCGTCTATTAATAGATACATAATTCCGTACTGTAGGTTCAAAATCTGGGTGATCAGCAATTAATTTTTTATGACCAGGCCCCAATTCACCTTCATAACTTGGGAACACATTGGGAGAATCATCTAATCTACCAATTGGTGTCAATTTTCTATCTGATTTCCAGGAGTCTCCTGGGTTAACAGGCCCATGAGTTAATGTGGTAGCAAAATATAAAAAGAATGGCTCGTTTTGATGGTTCTCAATAAATTCAATGCCTTTTTTAGCAACCCAGTCCATATTATGGGCATTCAACATTTCAATTCCGGACCAATTGGGGTTATTGTGATATAATCCATCAGCATAATCAAATCCACATGATCTTATATCTTTTTGCAGCTCCTGATATCTGTTCAATAAACCTTGTTTTATTTTTGGATCTGATATTTTGGCATCAAGATCAGGTTCTTCTTGTTCACCAATTTGTGCCAAACTCTCTATCACATGATTTTTACCAACAAATCCTGTCTTATAACCGAGATTTTGAAAATAGGTGCCCATTGTTTTTTCTTGGCCTGGGACAATATAACTATTCCATTGCACAACTCTCTGACCTGAATTCTGTCTAGATGTATTAATAGTCGCTTTATTTGTTGCCCTACTCGCAAAATTACCTGTTAATACATTATAGCGGCTGGGTGTGCATAAAGGCGAAACAACCTTCATATTGCCTAACCATACACCTTCACGAATTAACCTGTCTAAAGCGGGTGTCAAATTAGTAGTTCCGCTAATTTCACCATTGGCAATTAGATTATTGAACATGTTTGGGTACATGTCGTCTGCAATAATGAAAACAAAATTTGGACGTGTATTTTGATTACTTTTTAGACTTTTGAAATCAGTTGTTCCTAAAGTTTGTGCAGAAACATAGGTGTTATTGTAAGCAACTTCATCAAAGGTTTGAACTTGTTTTAATTCGTTTTGATGAAGACCCAAGATCACTATTAAAAAAATAGCAATTCCAAAACATAATTCAACAATAGAATACTTCTTAGTTTGGTTGTAGTTCATTTTCACGTATACTGTTTGGCAGTAATTTTTCTAATAATTTGAGCCGTACATTACAATTCAGCGAAATTATAAAAAAAGCATATACATTTGGTTTTATTATAAAATATTGAATGCAAAAACTTAAATTTTTAGTGCTTGTAACTCATTCTGAAAATCCATTTTATTTATAAATTTTGTCATAAGGTTGTTAAAGCTATATAAATTGTGATACAATGCGAATTCTGATTATTATATTTAGACTCCAAATAGAAAATTTATGAAGTTTATTTACCCGCTTATATGTGTTTGCCTTTTTAGTACTTCTTCGGCATTTTCTCAAGATCTAACATTTGAAGAATACAATCCAAAATCTACCCTGGTGGTACCTGGTGACAGTATTTTAAAAGCCAAATACCCATTTATTGACGTTCACGGTCATCAATATAGAATGCCAAATCAGGATTTAGCTCCTGTTGTGGCTGCCATGGATACTTTGAATATGGCTATTATGGTTAATTTAAGTGGAAGAACAGGATCAGATTTGGTAAAGTCAATGGAGAATATTAATACCAACTTCCCTGGTCGGTTCGTGTTGTTTTGTAATATAGATTTCGATGGGGCAGGGGCACCAGGTTGGATCGATGAAAAAGTTGCACAATTAGAATTGGATGTTAAAAATGGGGCAGTTGGATTAAAAGTTTATAAAAGTCTTGGCTTGCGAAATACTGATCATGAAGGACAACGATTAGCAATTGACGACCCAAGATTAGATCCAATTTGGGCAAAGTGCGGTGAGTTAGGTATTCCTGTATTAATTCATGCCGCCGATCCAAAATCGTTCTGGGATGAGTTTGATAGTGATAATGAACGATGGCTGGAATTAAAAACACGTCCACGTAGAAAACGCAGTGCGACCAATCCGGCTCCATGGGAACAAATCATTGGAGAACAGCACAATATGTTTAAGAAACACCCAAATACTACTTTTATAAATGCGCATATGGGTTGGTACGCTAATGATTTGGGAACTTTAGGTCAATTATTGGATGAGATACCAAATATGAATGTAGGTATTGGAGCGATAATAGCCGAACTTGGCCGTCAACCACGATTTGCAAAAGCTTTCTTTATCAAATATCAGGATCGCATATTGTTTGGGAAAGATAGTTGGCAACCTAGTGAGTTTCCAACCTATTTTAGGGTGTTGGAAAGCACAGACGAGTACTTCCCCTATCACAAAAAGTATCACGCCTTCTGGGCGATGTATGGTTTGGATCTGCCTGATGACGTATTAAAAAAGGTGTATTATAAAAATGCATTACGAATTGTTCCAGGACTAGATAAAAGTAAGTTCCCAGATTAAGTAATACTGAATTAAAAATCTCTGAAATGGCGTTTGCCATTGAGCGCTTTTTCGTATTCGTTTTTGCTCAATATATTTTCATCCAAAGTCATGTCCACCTTTAGTAGAGCATCTAAAAACGCATTGATACGTTCAGCGTCTTTTCGTACTTCTTCATTTAAATAATTGTAATCTACATTGATGCAAATTGCGCCAACAATACCCATTTTATCTTGATATATTGGAATCGTAGTGCATTTAAATTTTCTTGACCCTATATTGAGTTCGTAGTTTAACTTATCCTCATTATTAGAATCTCTCCGTTTTAAGTCCATTACGAGATTTGTTGCAGGAGCTTCTACATTTCGACCTGTGACGTTGTTTTTAAGATGATAAAGTGCCTTTGATGGATTGCTTAAATTATGAAGTAGGATTTCAATGCCGCAATCTGGGAAGCTATCGCCTATTAGGCGCACAATTCGTTTATAGTTTTCCAGAAACTGTATAGAATCGTCTAATACCTTATCGCCATTGTAAATTTTATAAACTTTATGATAACGCTGTAGGTCATCATCTTTTAAAGTTTGTCTAACATTGTTTTGCTCTCCAATTAAAATAAGTTGTTGTCCAGCTTGATAGTTTCTTTTTTGTGTTAGCCCAATTACCGCTTCATTGAACTTTTTAAAATCGAATTGAAGCATCTTTTTATCGTCTAAGGTAAAAGGATAGAACCAATAGTTCTCTAAAGGACTGCCTTGATTCTTCTTTCTTTCCTTATAGCGACCATATAGAAAACCTAGACCAACAAAAAGCGCTGATGCAATGAGACCATATAAAATATTTAGAATGCCTTCAATCAAGTTAAATGGATATTAAACGCTTAGAGGTATAAAAATATAAAATCCTACAGACTTTTTTATTTAAAGAATGAGTTGTCCTGATGGAGTTTAATTGCTCTTTTTGACAATATGATAGCTACGATCAACGATACGAATGCTCCAATTGAAATGCCTGGTATCCAATTGATAAATAAGAAAAAGTCATAGGCGCCATGAAAGAGAATGGCTAAAGCTAGACCAGTTAAATTATATTGGATACGGTTAGAAAACTTGGCCTTACCCATAAAATAACCCATAAGTACGCCAAAAGTGGCATGGGCTGGAACTGCAGTAAATGCGCGTAAAAGCGCAATTTGATAACCACCTTCTAGCACGTAAAAAATGTTTTCAACGGCAGCAAAACCCATTGAAACCATGACGGCATAAATAATGCCATCAAAAGGTTCGTTGAAGGCTTTTCGTGTTTGCGCAAAATAACGTACAACCACGTACTTGCTAAATTCTTCAACAAGAGCTACAATAAAGAAGGCACGTATAAATTGTTGAAGAATGCTAAAATCATTGTCTAATTCTACTACATGGTCTATCAATAAGTAGAGAATAGTTGTTATAACAATACTAACAATCCCTCCAAATAAAAAACAGGCTAAAAGCAAGCGCTTAGGCTCTTTTTCATATTTATCCTTTACGTAAATGTATATCATGATGGCCGCTACAGGAGCCAATGCTGAAAGAATTAAAGTCATAGTTGAAAAATACTAAATTTTGATTGCATTATTTATGCATTCTAGTACTTTTATATAATATGCTCTGTTACTAGCAATGAAGTGATTATTTTTATCGGAATGATCTAACAAGTCATGAAATTCATGAAGTGAAACAAGTTTAATCGCATTCACTTCCTTAGTATTTACCTGTAAAAACCCTAATGGTACTTTTAACAGCGCAATGAAAGTATGGTGAAACTCATTATCAGTGATGCCATTGTCGTAAGATTGGAAGCATTCAAAAACACCAATTGGCTCTAGAGCATCAATGGGTATTGAAAGTCCTATCTCTTCTTTAGTCTCTCTAACAGCAGCTTCTACCACTTTTTCACCAGCGTCTACATGGCCTGCGACTGAGACATCCCATAATAATGGACAAATGCTTTTTGATGCCGCTCTTTGAGCTAATAACACTTCGCCATTTTGAGTATAAAACCAAACATGAGCTGTATTGTGAAAAAAACCTTCGGAATGCACTTCGTTTTTAGAAACCGATTGACCCAAAAAATTGCCATCTTTATCTAGTATATCTAGGTATTCTTGCATGAAATCAGGAGGTAATGTTAGATGCTTTAGTAATACATTTAGTCAATATTTTCAGTTCTTTTTTAGAATTGTAAACGTGTAATGCAATTCTAACATAATTACCTCTTATAGAGGCATATAAATTATTTTGTCTAAATATATTTTTTAAATTATCTAACTTTATTGATTCAGGTAAGCCAATGCCAAATAAATGATGCGCTCGGTAGGGTAAAGGCTCAATATGACATCCAAGATCAAGCAAACTGTCAATGGCTTCTCTTGAAATGATTTTGCAGTATTCTTGAATGGCTTCTGGCGACCATTTATTGATCTGTTCAATGGCTTGTAAAAGCATTGCAATAGCAACAAAATTTGGATGTTCACCTGAGGAATAGCGATGCGCAAATGGTTTATATTTTTCCACATAATTTACCAATCCTGCGAAGTCTTCACTGCGATCTCTGTTTAGCCAATTCTCTTCAATAGGGCTGCCGTCATCAAAATGAGGCCCAAAATAAGCAAGAGCCGTACCATAGGGACCCATGAGCCATTTATATCCTGAACATATTAAAGCGTCCGGTTGTAATGTCTTTATTGAAAATGGTAATGCGCCAACCGATTGCGTACCATCTATTATGAGCAAAGCATTATTTTCGTTAGTCTTTTTTCTTATGGCCTGTAAATCAAATAAAGTTCCGTCGGCCCAATGCACATGACACATTGCAACAACAGCTGTGTTGTGGTTGATCAAATCCAGGACTGCAGCATTCCATGCCATTCCAATTTGGTTAGTTTTTTCTGGTTTTGATACAATTTTGATTTTAGCTCCTGTAGAATTCGCCAGTTTTAACCAGCTGTAGTAATTACTCGGGAATTGATCTTGTAATACTATAATTTCATCCCCTTCCTTAAGATGGATATTGTTGACTACTGTTGAGATGCCGTATGATGCCGAAGGAATTACAGCTATGCGTTCATGGTTATCGCAATCAATAAGCTTGGCAAATGATTTCTTTAACTTGTCAACTGGTTCAAAGAAATCTTTAGCAAAAATAGAATTGGGTTTCCCTTTGGCTTTTACAGCTTTTATACCGGCTTTGGTTACCGATTTAAGAGAAGGAGACATATAAGCATTGTTAAAATAAGCCACCTCATCATCAAGCTCAAACTTATGACGTTTATTTTTTAACATCTTAATTAATCAAAATAACTAAAACTATGACCATTTTCTATCTTTAGAAGGGATTCATAGATCAATCGGATCACATTTTCTACATCGTCTCGGTGTACCATTTCCACTGTAGTATGCATATAACGCAGAGGTAAAGAAATCAATGCACTTGCAACACCACCATTGCTGTATGCAAAGGCATCGGTATCGGTACCAGTGGCTCTTGATAAAGCAGCACGTTGAAACGGTATTTTTTTCTCTTCAGCCGTTTCGGTAATAAGATCACGTAATTTTTGCTGTACAGCTGGCGCGTAGGCCACCACAGGGCCTTTGCCAATTTCGGCATGGCCTTGTTTTTTCTTATTGATCATTGGCGTTGTAGTGTCATGGGTCACATCGGTTACGATGGCTACATTAGGTTGAATGGTTTCAGTAATCATTTGCGCACCACGTAACCCAATCTCTTCCTGAACAGAGTTGGTGACATAAAGAGCAAATGGTAGTTTTTTCTTATTCTCACTAAGTAATCGCGCCACTTCAGCAATCATAAAACCACCCATTCTATTATCCAAAGCGCGACATACAAAATTGTCTTTATTTAGGATATGAAATTCATCAGGATATGTTATCACACAACCTACATGAACACCAAGTTTCTCAACCTCAGCCTTTTTTTTACATCCAATGTCAATAAATATATTGTCCGGCTTAGGAGACTCTTCTTTTGAACGAATTCTGGTATGTATTGCTGGCCACCCAAACACACCTTTTACAATTCCGTTTTTGGTATGGATATTAACCACTTTGCTCGGTGCAATTTGGTGATCACTTCCGCCATTTCTTATCACATAGATCAAGCCGTTGTCCGAAATGTAATTCACATACCATGAAATTTCATCCGCATGACCTTCAATTACAACTTTATATTCGGCTTCTGGATTAATTACACCAACGGCAGTTCCATAGGTATCGGTAATGAACTCATCTACATAAGGTTTAAGATAATTCATCCACAATTTCTGTCCATCCCATTCATATCCAGTAGGTGCAGCATTATTTAAATAGGACTCTAAAAAGTCCATTGATTTTTTATTCAGAATTCGCTTTTTTGCCATGGTTTTTAATTTTGCTCTAAAATAATAATATTAAGAGGATTTTAAAGTTTTAGATGTAGCAAATTCTTAATTTTGACGTCTACATTGATAGTTATGGAATGGTTTTGGTAACCCTGGTATAATATGAAGAAAATTGCCTACATAATAATACTGCTACCATTGTTTTTTTATGCTCAGGAAGAGCGAAAAAAAGACTCTACGGAGTACGATTACTATTATATTGAAGGAGATTCCATTCCTTACACTGCCATTAATCTCAATGAAGTGGTCTTACTCCATAAGTTGGATTTTGATAGTGCCGAAGATCGAAGAACGTATTTAATATTACGTAGAAAAACCATTAAAGTCTATCCCTATGCTAAACTCGCTGCCGAACGTTTAAAAAGTTTGAACGAACGTATTGCTTCCATGGAGCGTAGACGTGATAAAAAGCGTTATACTAAGATCATGCAAAAGTATATAGAAGATGAATTTAAGCCAAAGCTTAAAAAGTTTACCAGAACAGAGGGCCAGATATTAATAAAACTCATTCATCGTCAAACCGGTGCAACAGCCTTTGAACTCATAAAGGAACTTCGCAATGGTTGGAATGCCTTCTGGTTTAACAATACGGCAAGCATGTTTGACATGTCACTTAAAAAAGGGTTTGATCCCATGCATGTAAAAGAAGATTATTTGATCGAGGATGTTCTACAACGAAATTTTCAAAGCGGACGTTTAGAAAGACAGGAGCCTGCTATTGATATTGATTTTCTTGAGCTCACTGATAAATGGTTAAATAACTCTAAGACAGCTGATAGTGAGACTACAAACTAAAGTTGAAGAACAACTTAATACGTATACACATGGCATTGGAGCTGTTCTTTCTATAATAGGATTGATCATTCTAATTATAAACTACAACCCAGAACAGAAATGGAGTCTGTTTAGTGTCCTGGTTTATGGTATTTCCATGATCATTTTGTTTACGAGCTCCATGCTATACCATGCAGTGCGTGATTTAAAGCGTAAACATGTCTTTAGAATATTTGATCATATTAGTATTTATCTGCTCATTGCTGGCACGTATACGCCAGTAGTATTGTTATTGCTAAGTGATAGTTTAGGATGGCAGTTATTCTGGATTGTTTGGAGCATTGCTTTACTAGGTATTGTTTTAAAATTATTTTTTACTGGACGCTTTTCAGCCTTTTCAATATTACTTTATGTATTTATGGGTTGGGTTATAATTCTTGATTTGGATTATTTAATAAATACCATGCCGAGTAGAGGATTATGGTTAATGTCTGCTGGAGGTTTATTTTATACTGTAGGGATCATATTTTATGCCATTCATAGAATCCCTTTTAACCATGTTATTTGGCATGTATTTGTATTGGCTGGCGCAATCTGCCATTTTTTTATGATTCTTCTTTTTGTAATATAAATTACATGGCGTAAGCAATTGCAACGGCTGATGTAATAGCCAGTAATTTGCCTAAATTAAATTTGTGACCTTCGCTGCTTTCAAATAGAATTACTGTTGATATGTGTAAGAAAATACCAATTACTACTGCATTGATGTATGGTAAATATTCAGAATTTGGCATGTAGACATTTGAAATATATGTGCCTAATGGCGTCATGACCGCAAAAAACAATAATGCTAAAATCACTTGCCAATCCTTAAAGTGAGATTGATACAAAAATGAAGTAATCAAAAGGGCAATAGGTATTTTATGAATTAAAACACCATAGACCAAATCATTGTGCTGATGTATCGGGAATCCTTCCAAAAATGCATGTATACACAAACTTGTAAATAGTACCCAAGGAAAGGTTTTGCTGTGCGAATGTGAATGAATATGCCCGTGTTCAGCACCTTGGGAGAAAAATTCGAGGAAAATTTGCAATAAAATACCAATCATAATAAATAAGCCCACCTGTTTGGCACCTAAATGCTCATAAACCTCAGGTAGCGGATTGAATATAGTAAGTGATAGAAGGAAAGCACCACTAAAGGCCAGTAATAACTTTGTGCTTGCTTCGGGTTTTTTAATAAACCTAACAACTAAAAATCCGAGGATAACAGCGTATATTGGGAATAGGTACTTATTCAAATAGTTCAAAAGTGAGTTTTATTACGATCAAATTTACACGCTTTTTCCAAATAGTTTACTTTTGCAGTCAATTTTGATGGGTAAATGGCTAATAATTTCAAAATGGTGGCCAAAACCTTATATGGTTTTGAAGATATTTTACAGCGAGAGTTAATAAATCTTGGAGCTCTTGAAGTTGAGAAGGGTATTCGTAATGTTTCGTTTGCAGGTGATAAAGGTTTTATGTACAAGGCTAACTTAGCTTTACGTACAGCGATAAAAATATTGAAACCTATAAAGACCTTTAAAGTGTTGAGTGAACGGGATCTTTATGATAAAATAAAGGCTATACCATGGGAAAATTATATGTCGTCCAAGGGCACTTTAGCCATTGACGCAACAGTGCATAGTAACGTATTCACACATTCAAAATTTATTGCCTTAAAATCAAAAGATGCCATTGTTGATCGTTTTAGGGAACAAGCAGGTGAGCGTCCTAATATTGACCTGAGGCACCCGGATCTTAAGATCAATATTCATATCGATAAGCAGTTGTGTACGGTTTCCTTAGATAGTTCAGGTGAATCTCTTCATAGACGAGGCTATAAATTAGCTACTAATATCGCCCCTATAAACGAAGTATTGGCGGCAGGTTTGGTATTATTATCTGGTTTTGATGGTCAATGTGATTTTATGGATCCCATGTGTGGTAGTGGTACTATTTTAATTGAAGCCGCTATGATCGCTTGTAATATTCCGCCTAATCTTATGCGTAAAGAATTTGCTTTTGAACGTTGGAACGATTGGGACGTGGACCTTTTTGAAACCGTAGAAGAATCATTACTCAAAAAAACAAGGGAATTTCATCATAAAATAATTGGCTATGACAAGTCACCATCTGCAGTTCGCAAAGCCATTGAAAATGTAAAAAATGCCCACTTAGAAGAGTTTATTAGTGTTAAACATGAAGATTTTTTTAAAACTCAGAAAGGTGTTGAACAACATTTGCATATGGTTTTTAATCCACCTTATGGTGAACGACTAGAGAATCTTAATGTTGAAGCGTTTTATAGTGATCTTGGCTCAACTTTAAAACATGGTTACCCAGGAAGCAACGTTTGGTTTATTACTTCAAATCTAGAAGGTCTAAAATATGTGGGTCTGCGTCCTTCAAAGAAAATTAAACTTTTCAATGCCAAATTGGAAGCGCGTTTTGTGAAGTACGAAATGTACGCTGGTAGTAAAAAAGCTAAGAAGAACTAATGCTTTTTGATGCACTATAACTTATAAGTTCTCATCAACAACCCTAGGATACTCATTGAACACCATATCTACGATTTCGTTAATGTATTCTGGCAATCTTTTTTTGGAAATATTTAAATCGCAAACAATCGAAGCTTGCCAGATAATTTGATTCTTACCCATATCGGATACATATAGTACTAAAGTCTCTTCTGTATAGACAAAAGTTTCTATAGTGGTTTCATCCCAATATTCGTATTCACCATAAGAATTACAATTTTCAAAGGTCAATTCATTACTTTCTAAAATAAGTTCAAAACCTGCTTGCAGTTCAGCATTCATCACGTCTAATTTGTGACCACGTTTGATCATTTGCTTCTCAATCTCAGTACCAATTAGGTCGCGTACTTCAGGGTTATCATACCCTGGATTGTTCTCATACTCCACGAGCAAATCTTCAACACAAAGTACAAATGAAGAATACGCATCGAAATTTATGGTTTCATCAAATTCAGAAATAACAACTTCAGTTGAAGCACAGTTGAATACTAATGATAAGGCTAATAATGTGGATGCAATATTAAATTTCATAATAACAGGTTTAAGAGATATTACGATAGTAAAATTCCTTAAACCTGCTTTAAAATACTATGATATTTGTCAGCTATTAATTAGTTGCCCACTTTTTGTAAATAAGGGATATTCTCGAGAATTGCAGAGCGGATCTCACTAGCGATCAGGCTCTCAATATGATAGAATTGTGTTGCTGTCAAGGAGCCCGATGATTTTCTGATCTTTTTATAATATTTAACTATCAAAGCATCCGTTTGAGTTTTATGTTTTAATCCTTCTGCCATAAAACGATCCAAACTCTCATCGGTAAAATTATTGTAATTGTTCGCATAATTGTTGAGCAAGGTAATGCGCTGTTTACCAAGTTCTTTGCGTTGTGTTTCGTATTCATCATAAAGATTCCAAAACTCCGCTTTAGATGCCTCGTTAACCGTTACAATGGTTTCGACCATAGCTTTCTTTTCCATGCCAAAAATGGATTGAAACAGATCAACTTCTTCGGTATTGCTTTGCGCATTAAGAGATAATGAGGTCACTACTATGGCAATAATGCCAAAAAATAATTTTTTCATGTGGTTAGTTGTTAGATTAATAGAATTGTATAGTTTCAAAGATAACCATTTACTTACTCCTTATCAAGTACTTTAATAGATAAAATTCTGACATCATCAATTGGTCTGTCAAGGTCTTAGTTTGTACAGTGGCAATAGAATCTACTACATCCATTCCTTCAATGACTTCACCAAAAACGGTATAATTTTGATCCAGATGAGACGTCCCACCATGCGTTCTATAAATTTCACGATGGGCTTCAGGAATCTCATATTTTTCAAAATTGGTATACGACTCCGCTAATGTTGAAATACTATCCTGAATTTTTCTATAGGTTTCAATATCTTGATCACTAATAGCGGTGTTGCGCAATTCATATAGTTCGACATATGCAGAGTCCTTTTGCATGTAGTGTTCTGCTAGCCAACCATTGATTCGTCCTTGATCTACATCGATCAAACTGTCATTGCGAGGGCCACGTTGTACAATATAAAATTGAATACCACTTGATGCACGCTCCGGATTTCCGTCACGTGCAGCCCCTATAGCACCACGTTTATGGAACAGTTCTTTATTAAATTCGGCGTCAACGCGGTATCCCACACCACCACTGCCAAGTGTATCTGTAGGGGTGGCATTTTTGCTTTCCGGATCACCAGCCTGTATCATAAACTGATCAATGACTCTATGAAATAGCAAACTGTCTAAAGTACCTTCATTAACTAGCTTAACAAAATTATCCCGATGTTTAGGAGTTTCATTGTATAATTCAAAGAGTATGGTGCCTTTAGAAGTCACCATTTCTATGGTTGCACGTTTTTCAGTGGTAAGTTTTTCTTCCTCTAATTTGGATTCTTTTTTACAGGACACAATTAGAAATAAAAGGGCTAGAAGTAATGTGAGTTGGTATTTCATAGTTAGTAGTTTTCTTTTAATTGGTTTAAATGATGTTGCACATGATAGGCCGTCCACATAACCAATTCCCGAACAGGCATTTTACCCATCAATGGATGAGGTAATATGCGTTTATTTAGTGCATCATCAGTCCATTTGCTGGTTTTATATTGTAATTTTTTATTTTCAGTTTGGAGACGGTTAATAATATATGACTTATCATTAAGGTTGGGCAATTTCATATTTTGCGAAGGTTTAAAAACAACACCTTTACTTTGTTCAAGTCGTTCTTTATAGCGTTTTACTACAGCATCGTAATTTCGACATTCTCTATTGGCTGTTCCAAATTTTAACTTAAGCAAAAATTGAGGAATACTCAGTGCTGTAT
>CAYZKX010000016.1:16888-18243 GCA_964479055.1 uncultured Flavobacteriaceae bacterium | reverse complement strand
TAGTTCCACAGCAGAAGCAGTTGGTTTTATGGTTGATTTTCAAGTATTTAGAGATTGGAGAATAGGATATACTTATGAAATTCCGACCTCTGCACTTAGACCGTATAATGATGGTACTCATGAATTCATATTAATGTTTGAGCTATATAACCCAAGAAGACGCGTAGCATCACCAAGGTATTATTAGAATGATTAAGAAAAAGATAGTAAACATATTGTTTTTATTGACTCCAGTTTTTCTGACTTTTGGTCAACAGTTACGAATGGAATTAGGTGATAAGTACTTTGATCAATACGCATATATAAAAGCAATTAGGTTATATGAAGAGGCTGAGGATAAAGGGTACACCAATTGGATTGTCTATGCCAAACTTGGAGATTGTTATTATTATACTTCAAAACCTAACAAAGCCATTGAAAACTATAGAAAAGCAATAGATTTAAACCCTCGAATAAATGAAATTTATTTTTTGAGATATGCTTTAAGCTTGCAAAGTGTAGGAGATGATAAGGAAGCTCTTATTCAGTTTACTAAATATTATGGTACTGCCGAACCAATTTCTTTAAGAAGTAGATTATCAGATTCTATTGAAATTGTAAATATCCCGATAAATACTGAATATTCCGATTTTGGTAGTTTTATCTTAAAAGACACCTTCTATTTTGCTTCTTCAAGACGTAATCCACACTATCCAAAACGAAAAAATAAACGCCTTTATAAATGGAATGAACAGCCTTATTTAGATATCTATTCGACACCAATAACTAAGAATGGTGACTCAGTTTCATTTAAAGTAAGTTCTAAAGACAGCACAAAATTTGAAATAAATAATGTTGACATAAATACAATGGCCCATGAAGCCTCCCCAGCTATTACCAATGATGGACGAACCATGTATTTTTCAGGAGGACGGACTAAAAATGGCAAATTAATTTATAATAAAAATGGAGCTAATAATTTAAAACTATATCGGGCCAGCCGATCCAATGGTAATTGGGAAATTACTAAATCTGATAGCACTGCATTTGACTTTTTAGATCATGAAGAGTATTCGTTTAGCAATCCTGCATTAGATCCCAATAACAAGCGACTCTTTTTTGTAAGTTGTGCGCCATTTAGAGAAGCCAAAGGTCATACCGATATTTATTATATGGATATCCTAGAGGATGGCACATTTGGTAAAATTATTAACCTCGATGTAGTCAATACTTCTGGCCGGGAGAGCTTTCCATTTATATCTGAAAATGGAGATTTATACTTTTCATCAGATGGTATACATGATGGTAAAATAAGCCTAGGACTTCTTGATTTATATAAAGTTGAAAATATTGATAAAGTAATCCGCGAGAACAAA
>CAYZKX010000016.1:0-16788 GCA_964479055.1 uncultured Flavobacteriaceae bacterium | reverse complement strand
ATTAATCATATTGAATTTGACTTGGATTCTGATAAAATTCGAAAAGATGAGGAACCTTCATTTATTCCAGTACTTGATTTATTATTGACCAATCCTGAACTAAAAATACGTATCGAATCACATACAGATTCTCACGGACCTTGGGATTACAACTTGGAGCTTTCAGAACGAAGAGCAAAAGCCACAAAATTATATCTAATGGAAAATGGGGTGAAAGAAGAACAAATAGTTAGTGTTGCAGGTTTTGGTGAAAAATGTCTGGTTTATACAGATGAAGAGATTGCTGCATTTCCATATGGAGAACGTGCTAGTAAGCATGAAATTAATAGAAGATCCATATTCATTTTGGATGGATGTGAAGATGATGAGAGCTGTATAGATGATATCACAGATAACTAAAGGTAAAATCCATTATATTTGATTCTTAAACCATTGACCTTATGATTTCAAATGTTTTCATAAGCACCCTTATAATTCCAACAAATATGATCCTGAACATCTTTATAGGATTATGTGTGATCGCCGTAACAGTCGTTTTACAAGCAGTCGGCACAAGTTTTTGGCTGAAGTATCTTGCCCAGAATTATTTTTCATTGTCATTTGATGACTTAGCTAAAAGATCCAAACCCCTTTTAATAAAAACAGCGTCCTTTTTGCTTTTACTAAATTTTGGACAGTCCATTATATGGGCTATTACCTATTATATTATTCCAGGGATAACGGAGTTTTCCACATTGGAAGAATCCATTTATTTTTCATTGGTAACCTTTACCACCTTAGGATATGGTGATATAACCATTTCATCATCATATCGAATTTTGGCTGGATTGGAAGCCATTAACGGTGTGTTGCTATTGGGTTGGTCAACAACCATGATGTTCTCTGTCATGCAGATCATTTGGAAAAAAGGAGTTAAGCATCATCAAAATTAATGGCTATGGCTGAAGAAAAAAATGAGATTCCTGTACAGGAGGACAACGAGCAACGCGATCAAGAAGTCACGCAGCAAGAAAAAAAATCACCTATTAAAAAAATTACACGTATTGTATTAATATGTGCGACTCTGTTTTTTGTTTGGTATGTGCTTTCTGAACGCCATACACCGTACACCGATCAAGCGCGTATTAAAGGTTTAATTACGCCAGTCACTGCTCAAGTATCAGGTTATATAACCAACATAAACATAAAGCTTCACAGCGTTGTTAAGGCTGGTGACACTCTTATAGAATTGGACAAAATACCTTTTGAAATTGCGATCAAAAAGGCTGAAGCCAATCTGGATAAAACCATTCAATCGATAGCTGCAAGTTCTGCTTCGGTGAAATCGGCTGCAGGTAATTTAGGCGTCGCTAAGGCTAAATTAGAACGTGCCGAACGCAATTGGAATCGTGTTCAAAAGGTCATGCAGGAAAATGCCGGTGCTCTTTCTGAGGCCGATAAGGACGAGTCTGAAACGGCTTATTTGCAAGCCGTAGAGCATGTTGCTTCTTCAGAAGCTAATTTAGAACGTGCTAAACAATCACTTGGTGAAGACGGACCAGATAACCCTAAAATACGGGCGGCTATTCAAGAACTTGAAAAAGCACGATTAAATTTAGAATTCGCAACAATAATTGCGCCTACTGATGGGGTGATTGAAAGTTTTGATATAGACATTGGATATTTTGCTGGTGCCGGACAACCTCTCACCACATTAATTTCAACAACCGACATCTGGATTCAGGCGGATATGAAAGAAAATAACCTTTCTTTAATGAAAGAAGGCGATCGTGTGAAAATGACCTTTGACATTAATCCTGGGACTATTTATACTGGAACCGTGCGAAGCATGGGATATGGTGTGGCGACAGATAAAAATACTAAAGGTGGCCTACCGCAGTTAGAAAATAAATCAACTTGGCTTAGAGATCCTCAACGCTTTCCAATTGTGGTTAAAATGGATGAAGACAATGAATTACCTAACGTCTATAGAATTGGCGGACAAGTCGATGTAGTTGTTTTCACAGGTGATAATTTTGTGCTTAATGGTATCGCATCTTTCCGTATCAAACTTAATTCATGGCTAAGCTATGTTAGATAAAGCCGTGAAACTGATATCAAATAGACAATCTGCTATAGCCACACCTATATTGCGCTATGTTATTGGCAGTTGTTTTATTGTTGCCGTTAGCTCTTTAATGGATTACAGTTTATCCTATTTAACAGCTGTGCTTGGATTAGGATATTTGGCTCCCGGAGTAAGACCGCTCACTTTCAAGCAGAGTTCATCATTTTTGATTGCATTAATTATTATCACATTTGTTGCCTTTGTTTTTAGTGCAATATTTTTAGATTATCTGCTAATATTCATCCCTATTCTTGGCTTGGGAATTTTGCATTTGTACTATACTGATAAACTAGTTGGTATGGTTAAATTATTTGCTATAATGAGCCTTATTCTCATTCCTTTGCTGTCATTGACGCATATTGTAGTAGGTGCATTTGTATCGGTGAGTTTGATCATTAATGCCTTTATGGCGGTTATTCTTGCACATATCATTTTCTTTGTGTTTCCATGGAGTACGCAGGACGAACATTACGTAAAGACTAAAGAGGATGGACCTGCACCTAATGAGCAACAACGCTTCACCTATGCACTAAATATTTTAGTCATACTTTTTCCTGTTGTTATGCTCTTTTATTTCTTCAATATGGTTGAAAGTGTATTGGTTCTAATTTTTATTGCAATCCTATGTACCAATCCCAATATTGCCAATGCCAAAATAGGTTTCATTTTTGTAGCTGCTAATATTGTTGGAGGGCTTTTTGCAATTGCGGCATACCAACTTCTCACCATTGTACCAATGTATGTTTTTATGCTACTAATTGTTCTGGCTGTTGGATTTTTCTTTGCACCACGATTGTTTTCTAGTTCCAAATTAGCTCCAGTATTTGGGAGTGCATATTCCACATTTTTGCTAATTCTTGGAAATGTAACTTCCTCCGATTCAGATGCAGGTTCGACCTTATGGTCGCGTGTTTTTTTAATATCATTAGCAGTTATTTATGTGGTGGTCGCGTTTGCAATTTTAAATCATTACCAATCATCAAAGAAGCGTACAGATGATTAAATGGTTGCAAAACATAGGGCTCGCTATTAGTTTTCTCAGTTTGTGCATGATCTCTTCTTGTAAAGTTGGAGAGCCTTACGAACGAAAAATTGAAATAGCGCCACAGGCGTTTAAAACTGAATTCCAACAGGACAGTAGTTTGACCAATTTGTCTTGGTGGGCTTTGTTTAATGACTCCATATTGGTAGACCTCATAGATACCGCCTTAGTCAACAATCAAAATATTCAAATTGCGATATCTAGACTTAATGAAGCTTCCTATTATAGGGATATCGCGGCTGCCGATCTTATTCCACAAATTAATTATGGTGCTTCAGCCTCAACAACTAAAACATCTAACAGCTCCAAATTAGTCAATAGTATTGTTCCCGTTGCAAGTGTTTCATACACTGTCGATTTATGGCAAAGAATTAGCACTATTAATGATATCGCTACGCAAAACTACTTTGCTACAATTGAATCTTATGGTGCTTTACAAATAGGATTAGTATCGGCCGTTGCCACAGCTTATATTTCATTGCGAGATATTGACAACCGTTTATTAATTGCTGAAAAAACAGCCAATAATTTTCAGGATAATCTGGATGTCATGCAAGCACGTTATAATGCAGGTATTATAAATGACGTTGATCTTTCTCAGGCTAAAATTCAATTAAGTGAAGCCAATACAGCTATTGAAGTTTTTTTGAGATTACGCGGGCAAACCGAAAATGCTATTAATATTTTATTAGGTCGCGCTCCTCAGGAAATTCCACGCGGACTTTCTATTTACGAACAATTAGCTGTACCAAATGTACCTTTTGGTGTGCCTTCAGAATTACTAGACAGGCGACCAGATGTGCTTCAGGCAGAACGCTTTTTGCATGCACAATCACTTAATGTTGGCGCTACTGAAGCTTTAAAATATCCATCACTTACTTTAAGTGCTGATCTTGGTGCACAATTGATCAACCCGGGTTTTGCATTTGCCGAATTAGGGGCACAATTATTTGGTCCGTTATTCAATGCCAATCGAATTAATAACACCGTATCAGCAGAAAAGGAAAAAATGCATCAAGCATATCTTGCCTATCAAGCTACATTTCTAAATGCTGTAAAAGAAGTTGAAGATGCTATGATAGCTTCAAATACTTATAGTGAAGAATACAAATACAGAGAAGAACAACGCTTACTAGCAGAAAATGCATCCCATTTATCTTGGGTACGATATGATGGTGGACTGACCAGCTACCTTGAAGTATTAAATCTACAGAGTTCTTTATTCAATGCCGAATTAAATGCCTCTATTGCATACACACAATCCATTCTTTCTATTGTTAATTTATATGAAGCTCTTGGAGGTGGTTGGGTTAATGAGTGATTAAGGGCGTACCTAATATGCTATCTCAATTTTCTTTCTAGTAAAATGCGTATCACTCATTTTGATCAATGTAACTAATGGATCAGCCCATTAATACTTCGTATATTTGTATTATAAAATGAGTGATTATGAAAATTGAACAAATATACACTGGCTGTTTAGCTCAAGGCGCTTATTATATAGAATCGGATGGTGAAGTGGCCATTATAGATCCGTTGCGAGAAACGCAACCATATATAGATAAAGCCAATTCTGAAAATGCCAAGATCAAATATGTATTTGAGACGCATTTCCACGCCGATTTTGTTTCTGGCCATATTGATCTGGCCAAAAAAACAGGAGCTACTATTGTATTTGGACCAGGAGCTGTCACCGATTATGATATTCATTCGGCAAAAGATGGAGAAGAGTTTAAATTAGGTAAAGTAATTATTAAAGTGCTTCACACACCAGGGCATACACTAGAATCTTCAACATTTTTGTTAATTGACGAAAATGGTAAAGATCACGCCATTTTTTCGGGTGACACCTTGTTTTTAGGAGATGTTGGTCGACCTGATCTTGCTATAAAATCAGATTTGACCAAAGAAGACCTGGCAGCCATGCTATATCATTCATTGAGAGAAAAAATTATGCCTTTGGCTGACGATGTTATTGTGTATCCTGCTCATGGTGCAGGTTCGGCCTGTGGAAAGAATTTGAGTAAAGAAACTGTAGGTTCAATTGGTGGGCAGAAAAAAACAAACTATGCCTTACGTGTAGATATGACCGAAAAAGAATTTGTCAATGAAGTACTCGATGGCATCCCTCCCCCTCCTCAGTATTTTGCTAAGAATGCTTTGATGAACAAATCTGGTTATACTGAATTTGATTCGGTTTTAGAAAGTGGTGATATTCCATTAAAGGTGGATGATTTTGAAGCTTTGGCGAATCATGAAGAAGCCTTAATCCTAGATGTACGTCATCAGCACGATTTTGTAAAAGGACACATACCCAATTCCATTTTCATTGGTCTTAATGGGAGTTTCGCTCCTTGGGTAGGTGCATTGATCACCGATCTAAAGCAACCTATTTTACTAGTCGTTCCCGAAGGGAAATCGGCTGAAGCGGTCACTAGGCTTTCACGCGTTGGTTACGACAATACTTTAGGCTATTTAGAAGGAGGCATTGGAGCTTGGGAAGCTGCCGGCAAAGACATAGAAACGTTGGAATCGATTTCTGCTTCAGAATTTGCCAGCCGCATGAATAATGAAGATCTTCATGTGCTTGATGTTAGAAAAGATGGAGAATACAAATCCATGCACCTAGAGAATGCTCAACATTTTGCTTTAGACTTTATCAATGACCATATGAATGAGATATCAAAAGATAAGATGTATTATGTGCATTGTGCAGGTGGATATCGATCGGTCATTGCAAGTTCCATTTTAAAAGCACGCGGATTTCACAATCTAGTTGATATTGCTGGCGGCTTTGGAGCTATAAAAAATACTGATTTGGCAACAACGGATTTTGTTTGCCCTTCAACCCTATAATTTAATTTTCATGAAGGCAACCTTAGAAATACAAAATTTAAAATGTGGTGGATGTGCTAATACTATTGTGAAACGACTCAGTGCTTTAGCATCAGTAGATAATGTTAGTGTGGATAATGATCACAATATGGTGTTGTTTGATTACGAAGTTGATGATGCCAAAACATCGGCAATTTCATTATTATCAAATTTAGGCTATCCTGTGATTGGAGAAAGTAATTCGTTTGGTAAAAAAGCTAAGTCTTATGTAAGCTGTGCTATAGGACGCATGAATAACTAGACGATCTCTGCAGATAGTCCTGCATCAAGTAACATACTGCAACGTGGCTCAAGTTCATCATAGACGCCAGTTTTAACCGTACACTTACCTTTGTAATGCACTATTATGGAACACTGTTCGGCCTGTTCGGGAGTATGATCACAGGCATAAATTAAGGTATCTATTACATGATCAAAAGTATTCACATCATCGTTATACAATACGATTTCATTTTGTTTGACTACTTTGTCCTGTACTTCAACTTGTACCGAAGTTTTCTCTTTTGAACTCATAACCTTAATTTGATACTAATTTATAAATTTTAGTGAAACCCAATTATTCTCTTCAAGTTTATCAACCAATTTTAACATATGTTTATTGCATTTCTCCTCAATTAAATTTACATCACTATTATAAAACCCGCTTAAAAATAGGACTCCTTCAGGGTTTAAACAACTGGCATAGATTTCGATTTGATCCAATAATACATTCCGATTGATATTAGCCAAAATAATATCGAAAGATTTGTTATTCAAAAGTTCGGCACTTCCTTGTAAAACTGAAATATGCTTGCAGCCATTCCTTTGTACATTTTCAAGACTATTTTGAAAACACCAATGGTCATAATCTATAGCCAGAATAGGCTTAGATCCTTTAAGCTCACTTAGAATTGCTAAAACAGCAGTCCCACAGCCCATATCTAAAACAGCCTTATTGACAAAATCATTTCTCAATATATGCTGAATCATCATATACGTAGTTTCATGGTGGCCTGTTCCAAAGCTCATTTTTGGCTCTATTACAATATCATAAGTAACTTGAACAGGTTGATGGAATGGGGCTCGCACATAACAAGTTGCATCAACTAAAATAGGATCAAAATTCTCTTCCCACTTTTGATTCCAATTCACTTGTTCAATCTCTTCAAAAGTTGAAGTGATGTCAAAGTCATTTGACTGCAAAATGGAGACATCGTCTAGTATTGCTTCATACCAGTCTGAACTTTGAATAAAAGCCGACAAACCATCAGCAGATTCAACAAAACTTTCAAACCCCAATTCGCTTAATTGTGCAATTAATATTTCAGTTCCAGGCTGAAGTGGTTCTACTTTGAAATGATATGCTAAATATTTTAAACTGGTCAATTAAATGGCATTTACAATAGCAAAAAAGTCATCTGCATTAAGTGAAGCGCCTCCAATAAGTCCGCCATCAACATCAGGTTTCGAGAATATCTCTTTGGCATTGCTAGGTTTTACACTGCCACCATATAAAATGGAAATACTATTGGCTACCAGGCTTCCATACTTACTATCAAGAGTTTTCCTAATAAAGGCATGCATATCTTGAGCTTGTTCAGGTGTGGCAGTCTCGCCTGTACCAATGGCCCAAACAGGTTCATATGCCAGTACAATTAACTTAAAAGCATCTTCAGGTAAATGAAATAAGGCATTCTCCAATTGTCTTTTCACAATGTTTTGGTGATTTCCGGCCTTTCTATCATTTAATTCTTCTCCAAAGCAAAAAATTATGCGCATATTAGAATCTAGAGCAGCATCAACTTTTTTCGCTAATGCGTCGTCTGTTTCATTAAAATATGTTCGTCGCTCGCTATGTCCTAAGATAACCGTGGATATACCGATGCTCTTTAACATTGACGCGCTTACTTCTCCAGTATAAGCACCATTATCCGCAAAATGCATGTTTTGTGCTATAGTTTCTATATTGGAATCTTTGGTTAATTGTACTGCTTGCGGTAGATTAACAAATGAAGGTGCGATCATAATTTCGGCCTCAGAATTTTGTCTTTGTTGTAATAAGGCTGAAACAAGGTTGGCGGTTTGATTCAGGTCATTGTTCATTTTCCAATTACCTGCTACTATTTTTTTTCTCATGCCTCAAAAGTAACTAATTTAAAGCCTCCTTTATTCTTATGTCCGTTGCTTTTTTTGCTTTGAATAATTTAATAGCACCATTTCTATCTATAACCATATATCGTGGAGTCCAATTGGAGTTTAGAAATTGTCCAAAATCACCTTTTAACCCTTTTGGCAAAAAATAATGATGCCCTTCTATGTTATATTTTTCTATACTTTTTCGCCAACTGTCTTCATTTACGTCAACTGAAAGAAAAATGAACGGTACATCAGGATAATCACTTTGCAATTGTTTAACGTCGGGTAGACCTTTGATACAGTCTGAACACCATGATGCCCAAACATCGACAAGTACAGTGTTTCCTTTCTCATCAGAGAGGATATTCCCTATTGTGGTGGTAGAACCGTTCTTACTAATTACTGTTTCATTGAGCGCAGCATCGGTAAATCGCTCTGGCTTTTCACAGCTAACTATCCCTACAAATAGAATTAATAGTACGTATTTGATAATTTTCATATTTGAAAAGTCTGAAAGAATAGGAATTCCTTTCAACAATAACTTGGTATCAATCCACCAAATTGTCTAATTCACGTTATCTAATACAATATCATCGAGATCTTTCCAATGTACTTTCTGCATAACAGTTCCTTTTTGTAGCTCAAGGATACCTGGATTTGATCTAACCACAGTTTTTAAGGCCTTCTCATCACACAGGTAGAATTCAAAATTCAAGTCATACCTTTGCTTAAAAGCTTGTTTTTCTTGACTGCCAGATGCAGTCAATCCAATCACATTATAGCCAAGTTCCATCGCCTTTTCGGAAAACGCTTTGAATTGTGCTGCCCCTTTAGTATTAATGGTTTCCAGGTTATACGAGATAATTACAATCAAGTTTTCTTCAGTTAAAAACTGATCTGTTAGATCTTCAGCATCCGATTCTATCGAAAAATCTAGAATTGGTGGTTCATACCCTTCTTGAACGGTTTCGGTTTCAACCCCTACATATTCACCACCATCTACAGTAGGATAACTGCCATTTGTGGTAATGATCTTTTCTTCACCATTAACCACAAATTTCCAATGATAGTCAATAATTGGTTTAGGTGCATCTTCAGGTACGATCATGCCATCCTTAATATTAGCACCAATCTTGTAGGCTCTGAAATCTTTTGAAGGTAAATGATTCAATACATGGTAACCAAACCAACAACAAACAACAATGCTCACTACAGCCAAGCCGTTTAGCACCTTTCCTTTAAAAATAGGTTTGATGTGCTTAATTCCGAAGAATAAAATCAATATAAAGACCAATAGCACAACATCCTTTGTAAAACTTTCCCACGGCGTTAATTTAAGGGCATCGCCAAAGCATCCACAATCCTTTACTTTGTCAAAATAGGCCGAGTAAAAGGTCAAAAAAGTAAAGAATACGATCATTCCAAGTAAACTCCAAACCGTAAATTTGCGTTTAAAACCAATAAGAAGAAATACACCAAGTACGACCTCAAAGATGACAACGAATAAAGATATTGCTAGAGCGTAAGGCTCCAAAAAAGGTAAATTAAGCACGTCTGTACCAAAATACTCTTCCAGTTTATATGAAAATCCCAACGGATCATTTAGTTTGATGAGTCCGGAGATAATAAATAAAATACCAACCAAAAGTCTTGAAAGGTGTACTAAATATTTCATATTAGTTATTTAAATGAATTAAAGCAAAAACTGCATAATTAATCATGTCCTGATAATTTGCATCAATACCTTCACTGACAATGGTTTTGCCTTGATTATTTTCAATTTGTTTTACTCTAAGCAATTTCTGTAAAATTAAATCTGTCAATGAGCTCACTCGCATATCACGCCAGGCTTCCCCATAATCATGATTTTTATCCATCATCAGTTTTTTAGTAAGAGCCACTTTGGCATCGTACAATTGTGTGGCCTCTTCGACAGAAAGATCAGGAATTTCAACAACACCTTTATCCAATTGAATCAATGCCATTGTACAATAATTAATAATACCTATAAACTCACTTTCTTGATTCTCATCCACTTTTTGCACTTCATTTTGTTGAAGGCCTCTTATGCGTTGGGCCTTTATAAAGATTTGATCGGTCAATGATGGTAATCTCAAAATGCGCCATGCACTGCCATAATCTTGCATTTTATTTACAAACAAGGACCTGCATGATGCTATTATTTCATCGTACTGTTTTGAGGTATTTTGCATAAAAATCCATTGAAATTTGCGTAAATTTCGCATAAATTAATGGAATGGTCAAAGTTTAATCTTTAAAGTTTGTTAATCCTAAAATTTTAAAATAAAACAGCTGTTTAATGACTTTAAATTGTAAAGGACAACTTGTTGATATCAGTATACCCAAAGTAATGGGAATACTAAATATTACACCTGATTCATTTTATGATGGTGGTAGGTATAAAGATGAATCGACCATTCTAAGACAAGTGGAACGCATGTTAAGTGATGGCGCCACATTTATTGATATTGGTGGCTATAGTTCCCGTCCTGGTGCCGATCATATTAGCACAGAAGAAGAACTGAATCGTGTTATACCAATTATTGAACTTTTAATGCAACATCATCCCAACTGTCTAATTTCTGTTGATACTTTTAGGAGTAAAGTGGCCAAGATGTGCGTTGAAGCTGGTGCAGCTTTAGTAAACGATATTTCATCTGGACAGCTTGATCAAGAAATGATGCAAACAGTGGGTGAATTAAGAGTTCCGTATATAATGATGCACATGTTAGGCACACCACAAACCATGATGGATCATACAAACTATGAGGACCTCATGAAATCCATGTTATCCTTTTTTTCTGAACGCATAGCAATAGCCAAAGAACATGGTATTTTGGATATAGTAATCGATCCAGGTTTTGGGTTTTCTAAAACTTTAGAACAAAATTATCAATTGCTTAATGCACTGGAATTACTGCAAATAATTGAACGACCCATTTTGGTTGGATTATCTCGAAAATCGATGATCTATAAAGTATTGGAAACAACTCCTGAAAAAGCACTGAACGGCACCAGTACCCTTCATGCCATTGCACTTTTAAAAGGTGCTTCCATTCTTAGAGCGCATGATGTCAAAGAAGCGCATGAATGTATCACCTTAGTAAATCAATTACCGTAATGAATAAGCACGTTTTAATACTGTTCATACTTGCAACGTTTTTGTCTTGTGCTGAAAAAGAGGTCAAATTGCCTGAAACATCTTTAAATGCCATAACTGATATTCTAGACGTATCGCCTATTTATATGTTTTATAATGAAGAAGATGGATCTGTCGAATTCAATCGTAATAATATGATAAGCACAACCAACTGGTTGGTCAATATAGACAAGCGTCTAACCCTTGAACAAATTTTACCACACCTTGAATATCTACAAGACAAAAGGAACAAAGCCAGCATGCATAAAAACGAATTGGCCAAAAATTATCTAACTTGTTTTAATCCAGAAACCAAATCTCTGTCGTTTATTGATTTTACCACCACCGAATTTTATTCAAATTCTGCTTTAAATCATTTTAAAACCAATGCCAGAGAAACTAATTATAGTAATAAGATATTTGTAAGCATTCAAGACAGTTCTAAAGTTATGATCAATAAAGACTTTGAATTCATTGAAA
Source organism: uncultured Flavobacteriaceae bacterium (assembly GCA_964479055.1). Lineage (GTDB taxonomy): Bacteria > Bacteroidota > Bacteroidia > Flavobacteriales > Flavobacteriaceae > CAYZKX01. The sequence continues at coordinate 4,989 of CAYZKX010000016.1, read as the reverse complement.
CCACATACGATTCATTCAACAAGTTACTGTTTAATATGGTGTTGAAAGATGATAACCTCAATACCATTTACTTGAGTTTTCATCATAAATTGTCATATCAAAATTACATAGCAATAAAATCACAGCTGTTAAAAACTGCGTTCAAAAATGCGCAACTTGCAAAGGAAGAGTTTATTTATAATTAATTATATTTAATCCAATTATCCCACACCTTTGGAAATTTTTGAAACCATTCCGTTCAGTCTAGTTGATGTTATCGATGTTGTACTAGTTGCCATTCTATTATATTACTTCTACAAATTAGTAAAAGGCACTGTAGCCATTAACATCTTTATTGGTATTGTGATCATATATCTTGTATTTAAGATCACTCAGGCATTACAAATGTCTTTATTTAGTAGTATTCTAGGAGGATTTATTAATGTTGGGATGTTTGCTCTTATAGTGGTATTTCAGCAAGAGATTCGCAAGTTTCTATTAATGATTGGATCTTCTAATATTGGAAATAGAAAGAAGTTTTTCAAGCAACTAAAATTTTTAAAAACTGAAGTTCTTAATGACACCAATATAGATGCAATCATTGATGCCTGCACTAAAATGGGTAGTTCAAAAACAGGTGCTTTGATTGTTATAGAACGTCATAACAACCTCGATGTCATTGCCGATTCAGGAGATAGTATGAACATTGATGTTACACAACCTATTATAGAAAGTATATTCTTTAAAAACAGTCCATTACATGATGGTGCCATTATCATTGCCAATAATAGTATCAAAGCAACCCGAGTGATTTTACCAGTGAGCAATGAAAAAAATATTCCACAACGTTTTGGTTTACGGCATCGTGCCGCTGTAGGGATTACCGAAAAAACAGATGCTTTAGCCTTAGTTGTAAGTGAAGAAACAGGACAGATTAGCTTTGTAAAAGACGGTCAATTTGTAATGTATGACAATACAGAGGCCCTAAAGGAAATGCTCAAAAAGGACTTGGAGTAATGACGTGTAAGAACTGTGAGAATTCTATTCAAACGCACCACAATTACTGCTATACCTGTGGTGCTAAGGTGATTCGAAATCGATTGACATTCAAAGCATTGTTCGCGCATTTTATGGAACAGTATGTCAATTATGACAACAAGTTCATCCAGACTTTTATAAAGTTGTTTTCGAAACCTGAAGAGGTGATTGGATCATATATTTCTGGCACACGTAAAAAGTACGTTAACGTGATCAGTTATTTCGCATTAGCACTTACAATTTCAGGAATTCAACTCTATATCTTGAACAAATATTTTCCTGAAGTTCTGGATCTTTCAGCAATAACAGTTCAAGGCCAGGAAGACATGGCTAATAAGAATATGCAATTCATACAGGAATATCAATCTATTATGATGATGCTGTATGTACCAATCTATGCTTTAGTCTCGCGCATAGTCTTTTTAAAAAACAAGACCTATAATTATACCGAGCATCTGGTGATATTCATGTATATTTTGGCCCAAATCTCTTTAATTAGTGCCATTGGCACCATTTTTTGTGCCTTTTTTGGAATTACAATTGGTGTGATTAGCGCCATATCAATGCCATTACAGGTTCTATATTCAGCCTATTGCTTAAAACGACTGTACAATTTAGATTTGGCTGGAATAATTTTGAAGACACTAATCTTTATACTAATAATGGTTGTGCTTTTTGTAATTGCTTCTATTCTAATGGCGGTAATTATGTATCTCAATGGAGATATGCAAGAAATGATTAAAGCCCAACAGGAGGCCAAGGGTGGTTAAGCGACTTCTTGCTTTAAAAATTGCACCTCGTATAAATTACGATAATAACCGTCTTTCTTTTTAAGCAATTCATCGTGGGTGCCTTGTTCAACGATTTGCCCAGAGTCCATGACAATAATTTTATCTGCCTTTTTTATGGTAGCTAATCGATGAGCAATGATTATTGAAGTTCTTCCTTTTGTTATTCTATCTGTTGCTTTTTGAATTAACTGTTCTGAATAACTATCTATGGATGAGGTAGCCTCGTCTAATATTAAAATTCCTGGATTGGTCACATATGCCCTCAAGAACGAGATGAGTTGACGCTGGCCAGAGGATAACATCACACCACGTTCCTTTACGTTATAATGATAATTATTTGGTAAACTCATAATGAAATCGTGAATTCCAATTTGCTTAGCTGCTTTTACCACTTCTTCTTCTGTTATCTCTGAATTATTTAAAGTAATATTATTGAGAATGGTGTCGGCAAAAAGAAAGACATCCTGCAATACAACTGCTATTTGACTACGAAGAGAAGCCAAGGTAAAGTCGTTGATATTCACACCATCTACTGAAATTACTCCAGAATTAATAGTGTAAAATCGGTTAAGAAGATTGATTATTGTTGATTTTCCGGCACCAGTAGCTCCAACAATAGCTACAGTTTCTCCAGCTTTTACATTGAATGAGATTCCTTTTAATACTTCCTCATCCTTTATATAAGAAAAATGAACCTTATTAAATTGGATATCACCATTGAAATGTTCAGCAACGTGCTGGCCTGCGTCATCGATATTAGATGTGGTATCCAGCACTTTAAATACACGGTCGGCAGCAACCATTCCCATTTGTAAAGTGTTGAATTTATTTGCAATTTGATTCAATGGTCTAAACATCATGGGAACCATCATAATAAAAGCTGTAAGGTCACCTACAGATGCTGTTTGTTCTAAAACTACATTGAGTCCACCAAACCAAACTATCAATCCTAAAGTTACGGAAGAGAACAATTCGGCGATTGGAAAGAAAATGGAATTATACCACACCGTTTTAAGCCATGCCTTTTTATGTCTAGTATTGATCTTCTTGAAATTCTCATATTCCTTCTGTTCACGTGTGAATAATTGTAAAATTTTCATGCCTGTAATACGTTCCTGAACAAAGGAATTGAGATTAGATACTTCCGTGCGCACCTCTTCAAAAGCTTTTTTCATATACTTTTGGAAAATTTTTGTCGCGAATACAATTATTGGAAGTGTACAGAAGACAATGATACTTAGTCGCCAATTAAGGTATAACATACCTGCCGCAACAAAAAGCATTTTCAAGAGATCACTTATGATCATAAATAAGCCTTGTCCAAAAATGTCAGCAATACGTTCCATATCGGTAACTGTTCTTGTGATGAGTACACCAACCGAGGAATTATCATAATACTTCATTTTAAAATTTAAGACATGTTTAAACAACTTGATACGAATGTCTCTTACAACTGATTGCCCTAACCAACTGGCATAATAAATAAATAGAAAATTTGAAATGGTCTCCAATAACAAAAGACCCAACATAATAACGATGTATAGAAAGAATCCTTCACTTATTTGTGCCTCAATGTTGTTATCAATAGCCTGTTGAAGAACCAGAGGACGTAGCATACCAAATCCTGATAGGCCAAGTACGGTAACTATGGATATAATAAAAGCAAATCGGTATGGTTTTATGTAATGTAAAAGGCGCTTGAATAACCTTACATCAAATACATTTTCTGCTCTACTTCCCATTATAAGAATATGTTATTAGGATATTCGATCTCTGACAAATATAAACCATGTGCAGGAGCTGAAGGCCCTGCCTGTGCTCTATCCTGAGATGAAATGATTTCATGCATGGCTTCGACTTCTATTTTATGCAGTCCAATTTCAACTAACGTACCTACTATTGCTCGTACCATATTTCGCAAGAATCGATCGGCTTGAATTTTGAATACTAATTCATTTTCGGTTTGCGACCAGCTCACTGATTTGATTCCACAATTATACGTTTTTACATCAGTATTACTTCGAGAAAAGCATTTAAAATTTTTATAGTGCAATAAGATTTCTGATGCTGCTTTCATTTTATCGAGATCAAGTGGCATTTTAATGTAATAAGCACTTTCAAAATTAAACACATTCTTTTTAAATCCAATCCTGTAGGTATAGGTTCTGCTTAAAGCATCGAAGCGGGCATGAGCGTCGTCCTTAACCTGTTTGATATCACGAATTGCAATATCCTTAGGCAAATAGGAATTGAGTTTATAGATTAAATTTGGTATCTCCATAGTTTCATTACAATCAAAATGTGCATACATCTGTTGCGCGTGAACTCCAGTATCAGTGCGTCCAGCACCTACAACTGAAATTTGTGTACCCAACAGAATGTTCAAGCCGTTCTCCAAAGTCTGTTGAACGGTATTGGCATTAGGTTGAATTTGCCAGCCGTGATACAACTTGCCGTTATAAGAAAGTTCTATAAAGAATCTCACGCGATTTTTCTACTTTTGAATGCGATTGACAAAGATAAATAGAATTGTATTTTAGGAGTTGCTGTTAACAATATTATATGATAAAAATCCTATTACTTTCTGATACTCACGGTTATATGGATAAAGACATCCTCAAATATGCAAAAGAGGCTGACGAGGTATGGCATGCTGGTGATATAGGTAATTTGGAAGTTACCGATAAGTTAAGTAAGGTTGCACTTTTGCGTGCCGTTTATGGTAATATTGACAGCGCTGAAGTACGTTCAGAGTTTCCGGAGCATCAACGGTTTATTTGTGAAAAACTGGATGTTTGGATTACACACATTGGAGGATATCCAAAACGATATGATAGAAGAGTGAGGGAAGAAATTGAACGAAATTCACCAGATCTATTTATTTGTGGGCATTCTCATATCTTGAAAGTGATGAACGACAAATCACTTGATCTATTGCATATGAATCCTGGAGCAATTGGTAAACATGGTCTACACAAGACCAGAACCATGTTACGCTTTCAAATTGAAGATAATACCATCAAGAATTTAGAAGTCATTGAATTCAAACGATAAAAAAACCCAGACACAATGGCCTGGGTTTACGCACTAATACTACTAAGATGTTAGGTTCATCGTAATCGATCCACAGATTTTACAAGATCTTCGTCCTTTTTAATGGCTTTATTGGCTAAAACCAGAA
>CAYZKX010000015.1:0-18353 GCA_964479055.1 uncultured Flavobacteriaceae bacterium | reverse complement strand
TGATATCATAAAGATATAAAAATAATTTATATCAACAAAATGTTTATCTGATTTTTGTTTTGGCACGGAACTTGCTTTAATCAAGTTAAAGTTGATATAAGCATTTAGAAAAGAAAAATTATATTTTTGGTTGGTTAGTAGTAAAAAAGCATCATGTCACCGCATAGTGAATGATGCTTTTTTTAGTTATTGCACAACGGCAATGTTCCCCAAATGTGGTAGTAGTATTTTTATTATTTAGTATATGGACAATGGCATTTTCCTTGAAACAATCCTGAAAAAAGACCGCCAATGTCATCAGCATTAGTTCTAAACAGAAAAATATTTACACTTAAGCTAATTTGTGAGGGTTTATATGGTAGAATATCTGCCAAGTTCACACCTGTTCCGCCATTACCTGTTCTAATAAAATCTTGTAATTCTTCTTCAGTTTCTGTGTTCCCCATTTCGTAACGTAAATCAATACCAAAACGTTTGAATTCAACATTAATTCCAAAATTAAACGTAGTCGTAGAGCTAAAATAGTTTATGTTGGTTTCACCTGGAGTGTTATTCGCTGATTCCATCGTTACATCACCGTAAAGATTAAATCCAAAACCTACATATGGCGCAACAGGACCAATGATTCTGTAGCCTATTAATATCGGAATATCTGTTTTAGTGGCTTTCCAATTTGTTTCAGCATCCGGAAAACTATAGCTGTTGTTTAATTGAACATAGTTAATTTCTGGTCGTATAAACAATTTGCCAAATTCAATATTTAAAAATGCGCCAAATTGGTAGCCAATTTCTTTATTAGGTGAGAATAATTCGTCTGGGTGACCAGTCTCAAAGGATCCTCCTCGTGAATTAATATCGCCGATAGAATTTGTGTTTAAACCACCTTTTATACCCACAGCAAATTCCTGAGCAGAGAGTTCAACACAAAAAAGAATAGTGAAAACTATAAGTACGTTTCTTAATTTCATAAGTGATAGATTTGGGATCTACAATTATCTGGCTGTGAAATTAGTAGTATTCGAAACGGACGCATTATTTAAGGGATAAATGGATTAAAATAATCGTTGAATGTAATAAATATGCATAATTTATCGAACAAATGCTCGAATCGCCTCAATGATTTTAGGCGAAATTTCTCTATTTGATTCATTATATGACTTTGAATTTTCAAGGTCATCACCTTCAATTGGAACTAAAACATGATTCATATTGTCCACGATGATCATGGTTGAATTCTTTGCCGCATTATCCAATAACTTGGCTTCCTCCACGGTTACCTGGAGATCTTTAGTGCCATTTATAATAAGTATAGGCATATTAAGGGTATGGATGACCTCTTGCGGATTATATTGCATCCAATTCACTATAAAAAGTTGTATGTCTTTTCTAAAGACCGATGCTAGTGCCTGTGGGTAATCATCGGTGGTTTGACCATTTTTTAATATAGAAATGATGCGCTTGGTGTCTTCATTAAATTGTGGTGCTGTTTTATTGATTTGATAAAGTAAAATTTCATCTAGAGGTTGACCAGAGCCGGCAATTGAAATAAAACCGTCTGCACCTTCATTGGCCGCTAACATGCCAACTAAGCTACCTTGACTATGCCCAGCGATAAAGATCTTCTTAAATTTATATTTGTCTTTGAAATATTTAAGAACAGTAATGGCGTCATCTACAAAATGGTCAAACATAATGTCGTTATCAACATTGTTTTGCCTAATTTGTTTCACTATTCGCTTGTCATATCTAAAACTTGATATACCTTCTAAAGCAAGTGCATCGGCCAGTTTTTTTAATGAATTGTTCTTGAGGAAATTTTGATTTCCATTTCTATCAGTTGGACCAGAACCTGGGATAATTATGACAAGTGCAGATTCAGGTATGTCATTGGCGATTAATAATGTACCGTCTACATGTTGGTCAATAGTAATATCCTGTGAAATTATTGATGCTTCTTGAGAACAGATAGGAGTACAAATCAAAACAAATAGTAGAAAATAGTAGAATCGCATTTTTAGAGCTTTATACAAAGTTACATGTTATTTGTGATTATGAGCTATAAGTTTCACTATCATAACGCCTTAAATGCACAATATTGTATGCAATATTATTTGACTGTAGAGCGTGCATTTCATCGAGTAAAAAGTATATTTCATCTTCAAATGTTAAAAAAAAATGTATTTCATCGAATAAATAGTGTTATATATCGATGAATTAATATTAATATATACATTTGATCTGTACTAAAATTTAGTTTTTAGTTCAATGGATTAATTAATTAATATTTGCAATTATGTTGTTGATATTAGAGACCCTAAATCTAACTTCGTAATAAAAAGCAAATTAGAGAAACCGAGTTTGAGGGAACTCGGTTTCTTATTTTATGGTCCTAAATGTCAAATTAATTCGTGCTCCAATTTTCTTTTTAGTTTTTGGAATTTGATGTTTCCAATAGTGTTGAGTAGTACCTTTCATAATGAGCAAACTGCCATTTTCCAACAACATTTTATGTTTAAGGTCGGGCTGAGTTTTATGTTTGAAATGGAACCAACGCGCTTCACCAAAACTTACTGAAGCAATTACAGGGTTGATTCCTAATTCCTTTTCATCGTCTGAATGCCATCCATTACTATCGTTTCCATCACGATATAAATTAAGTAAACAACTGGAATAGGTATGATTTGATAATTGCTCAACTTTATTTTTAATTTCAATTAAACTCGATGTCAAAATAAGTGGGTTCATTATAATCCCTGAATAAGAATATGGATTGTTGTTATTAGCATAAAGTGCAGTAAGCCTTGGTTGCTTATGCGTCTTACCAAAAAGCGTGATGTCATCATGTCGCCACTTGGTTTCTTCAAATAAGAGGTTAAGGTATCGTTGACATTCTTCAGCTGTAAATGCATTTACCAAGTAAGAGACATCAGCATCTTTTAGATTTAAATTGATGGTTTGCGGCATGGCTCTTGCTAAGAATTAATTCTCTAATTTAGCATTATAAGATCAAAAAATGAAAAATCTAATTGTACTTATTACCTTCTTAATTACCTTCTTGGGTTTTGCCCAATTACCAAAAGGTTTTGTCTATGTCAATGATATAGTACCTTCAATACACGTTGAACTTCGATATTTTAGTGACCAAAACTTTCTAGGCGCCAAGGTAGATAGTTATAATAGGGAAGTGGCCATCTTAACGAAACAAGCGGCGTTAGCTTTAAAAAATGTACAAAATGAATTGCTAAGATATAATTTGTCCATTAAGATTTTTGATAGTTATAGACCTCAGTCTGCTGTAGATCATTTTGTACGTTGGGCTCGTGAATTAAACGATACTGTCAATAAATCACAGAATTACCCTGATGTCAAAAAGCAACATCTTTTTAAGGAAGGTTATATTGCCTCACAATCTGGGCATAGCAGAGGCAGTACTTTAGATATTACTATTGTTGACCTTGAAACTGGAAAGGAATTAGATATGGGAAGTCCTTATGATTTTTTTGGAGGAGAATCTTGGGTTGATTATAAGGATATAACGGCTCAACAACTTGCCAATAGAATGTTATTGCAGCAGCTTATGATTAAACATGGTTTTAGAAACTATGCCAAAGAGTGGTGGCACTTTACTTTAAAAGGTGAACCCTTTCCGGATACTTATTTTGATTTTCCTGTAGATTAAATATAAATCTTTCCTAGAAGATAAAGCACAGCTGAACCTTTAATAAAGACACGGTCTTCAGCGAGTCGACAAAATAATTCGCCCTGGCGATCTGATATTTGGTACGCATGAAATTCCGTCTTCTGTAATCTTTCAGCCCAAAAAGGAATCAAGCTGCAATGTGCTGATCCAGTTACTGGATCTTCAAAAACCGCCGCACCAGGCGTAAAAAACCGTGATACAAAATCTGAATGATCCCCTTTAGCAGTAACTATTATACCTCCAGGATCAATATTAATGGCATTTAATAAGTTAGCATTGACCTTTAGATTCGCTACATCTGATTCTGCAGAATAAAGCAATACATAGTCACGTGATTTGTAGACACCTATAGGTTGATGGCTTAATGCCTTGGCTATTTCTTCGGGTAAATGGGACTTAATTGGTGGTCGTGAGGGAAAGTCCATTTCTAATTGGTCGCCTACCTTTTGAACAATCAACTCACCACTTAAAGTTTGGAACTTAATTAGGTTTAAATCATATTCCAAACAATTAAAAATAACATAAGCCGATGCCAAAGTTGCATGCCCACACAGGTCCATTTCGATCTCTGGTGTAAACCAACGCAATTTGAATACATTGTCATGATCATGTATAAAAAAAGCTGTTTCGGCTAAGTTGTTTTCTTTAGCAATATTTAATAAGACAGCATCCTCAAGCCATTCATTTAAAGGACATACTGCCGCTGGGTTACCACCAAAACGTTTTGATGTAAAGGCATCGACTTGATAAATAGCAACTTCCATTAGTTTTTTTTCTTTTTAGTCCAAAAATCAATTTCAACGTCAATGTCCTCAGCTAAAAAATTCTCCATGGTTGTATGTTTAAAATTAGTACCAACACCATAATCTATGCGGTTTAATGAAAGCCTTATTGAAAATCCCAAGGTGTTTTCACCAGAGGATCCTTTTGGTTCGAGAATAAAACTCATATCTTTTGAAACACCATGCATGGCAAATACACCCTCGACTCTATAATTACTACCTTGTTGAATAATGGCATCGCTTACAAATGTAATTTCAGGATATAATTCTACGTCAAAAAAATCGGCCGCACGCAAGTGATCATCACGAGCTTCGATACCTGTATTAATACTTTTGGCCTGAATAATTGCAGATATAGACGACTTAGAAAGATCGTTATCATCCAAGTTCAAATCAATATTATAATCAGTGAACTTGCCAGTGACTCGCGTTAACCCATTAGCAATGGGTATACTAAATTGAAGAGTAGAGTGATTAGCCTCAACCGTTAGCGCTTTAATTTCAGTATTTGATTGTGACTGCACATAATAGCACATATTGAGTATAAGTATTGTACTAATAAATAAGGTCTTGCTTTTCATTTTTTAGATTAAGGTATTTTAAAGTTAGATCATTCAAGCTACTTTAATTTTAAAATAAACTTAAATTAATCTGGAATGAATGGTTTACGCCTAGGAATCCATCTTGGGACATTTTTTTTATAATGTAGGTATGCTTCACCAAATTTATGCTCTAGTTTTGGTTCTTCTATAAATTGAAAATAAAGGGTATTGATCATAAAAAAGAGCAAAGTCCATAGCATTATTATTTGTGCATTAAAAAATAGCGCTTCCCCTAATAATATGGTTAAGACACCCAAGATCATTGGATTACGTGTATGCCTATAAGGCCCTACAACAACCAATTTAGTGGTAGGATCCCAAGGTGCCAATGTGCCATTTCCTTTTTTCTTGAATAAAAACACAGTATAACTAAATAGTGAGGCGCCGTTAATTATGAGAAGTGCTCCTAATACAATAATCCAGGAATTATCCTCTATAATGTGCTTCTTACTCACATATTTGAATAATACATAAGGTATTACAACAGTCACGTTAACCGGAAGAATAATAATATTCTTAATATGATTTAACGTGCTATTTGATGACATTTCATTCCTTTTTATAACCCGGTCCTCTAACCACACGTCCTGGAGTAGCGCCTGTGTGCTCGCCATCTTTCAATACCTGTTCACCGTTAACGAATACATGCACCATTCCAGTAGCTAGCTGATGCGGTTCGGCAAATGTGGCATGATCTTGTATGGTTTCGGGATCAAAAATGGCGAGATCGGCATAGTAGCCTTCTGTTAAACTTCCTCTTTTCTTGATCTTAATATTGCTAGCAGGTAATGACGTTAACTTGCGAATTGCTTCTTCTAATGGAATTACTTTTTCATCACGTACATATTTTCCTAAAAGTCTTGAGAAATTTCCATAGGCTCTAGGATGCGTGTTAGAATTTAAAAACACACCTTCTGGTGCCATAGAACCAGCATCTGATCCGAAGCTCATATAGGGTAATGCAATTTGCTTTTTCACATTGTCTTCACTCATTAGAAAATATACTGTGCCAACACGACTGCCATCGGCAATTACAAGGTCCATTGCAGTTTCTTCAGGGTTCTTTCCATGAATTTTTGCCACCTCAGCTAAAGATTTTCCAGTATAGTGACGCAGACTATCGTTTTTGAATCCTACTAACAACATGTTTTCAGGAGTGCCTGCGGCATACATAAGGTTTTCCCATTCATCAGTTTTAGTAGTCATTTCTTGATACACACGTTTTCTTATTTCAGGATCTTGTAGACGTTTTGCCCACATTTTATAGCCTCCTTCTTGTACCCAAGGCGGCATTGAGGCATCTAGCCCAGTAGCGCCAGCGACATAAGTGTACATATCAGTAGTGATTTCTAGCCCTGCTGCTCTTGCAGAATCGATCTTTTTAACCACATTATCAAACTTACTCCAATTGTCCTTACCACTCATTTTAAGATGGTATATTTCGGCATTGACATTGCCTTCGTTGGCAATACGCATGAGTTCATCAATGCTTTCCAAAAGACGATTACCTTCACTACGCATATGACTAATGTACATACCATCGTATTCACCAGCGACTTTACAGAGTTCAATGAGTTCTTCGGTAGAGGAATAAAAAGCTGGTGCATAAATTAGTGAGGATCCTACGCCTAGAGCACCATCTTCCATAGCTTCACGAACCATAGCCTTCATACTCTCCATTTCTTCATCGGTTGGTGCACGATCTTCATAACCTATATGATTAATACGAACGGTGGTAGCACCTATGAAAGATGCTACGTTTGGTGAAACACCACGTCTAACCAGTGATTGTAAATATTCGTCAAGGGTGGTCCAATCTATTTCATATTTAATGTCGCCTTGGGTTGTAGGCATTTGTTGTTTGATCTCATCGGTCAATGGGCCCATAGACCAACCTTCACCAAATACTTCAAGGGTAACACCTTGCTTAATATCACCCATTGAACGTCCATCTTCTATAAGTGATTCTGTTGCCCAAGATAACATATTAATAAAGCCAGGAGCTACTACTAAACCTGTTGCGTCCAACTCGGTAGTTCCGGTCACATTTTTTAATTCACCTACTGCAGCAATAGTATCGGCATTTATACCTACGTGCCCTACATAAGTTGCATTACCTGAACCATCTGCGATAGTACCATTTTTAATTAGCACATCGTAGTTTGTAGTAGGAGTGGAGCAACTGTATACCATGATAAGGCATAGAAAAATTAGTTTTATTACTTTCATTTTATTATAATTTGGTTAGTATGAAATTGTTATGGTGATAACCTTGATTTTTTTATTAAGGTTAATTATTATTTAATGGCTATTACCGCACTCGAAGGGCCAGTTAAAGGCATGATTTCTGTATTTTGAAAACCTACTTGTTTGGCAAGTTCATCAAATTCTGCAGCTGTAAAATCGTAACCCTCGTCTGTTTCTATTGCCATATTTAAGGACATCATTAATCCGAAAGCATTTTTATTTCGATCATTATCAATAATATTCTCGATGACCACTAATGCACCGCCTTCAGGTAGTGCTTTATATGCCTTAGTAATAAGCATTAGTTTATCATCTTTTCCCCAATCATGCAAGATGTTTCCCATTGTTATGACATCTGAATCTGGGAAGTCGTTAACAAAAAAATCACCAGAAATTGCGGTTACCCTGTTGTCCAAACCAAAAGCACTTATGTTTTTAGATGCAATTGGTGTTACTGGAGGTAAATCAAAGGTTGTACATCGCATATGGAGATTGTTCTTAGCTACGATAATTGAAAGGTTACCACCAGAACCTCCAACATCACAAAGTGTTTCGTATTTGGAGAAATCGAATGCATGAGAGAGAGTCATAAAATTACCCATTTGAACACCTCCCATGGCGTGCAAAAATTCTCTCAGTCTTTCGGGGTCCGCATAAATTGCTTCAAACAATGGCGCATCACCATTTTTACTTTCATTTTGTGGTTTTCCGGTTTTTAAACATTCTTCCAGATCACCCCAAAAAGGATACAATCTGTTATTAGACATTTCTAGTATTCCACCAATATAACTCGGTTTGTTTTTGTCTAAAAACATATCAGAATCCTCCGAATTACTATAAACCGCATTATCTAATAAGCCTGTTCTATTTAAAAAGCCCAGTGCGACAAGTGTATCCAAAAAGTCATATAGTGATCGTTGGTGGAGACCAAGTTTTTCTTTTATCTCTGATCCTGACATGGATTGATTGGCCAGAAATGTAAATAAGTTCATATTTACAGCTGTCAACAATGTTTTAGAAGCCCAGAAGCCCATACCAATTTGCATGATCTTATCTGGTGTAATTTGATTTTTTGATGGATTTTCCATGTGATATTATTATTAAGAGTAATAGGAAGTTATGAGGTTGGAGACGAGATATTAAAGTTAAATAAAAAATTTATTTAAATGAGATCTACTTTTTAAGTGCTATTAATCCCAATATTGGGCCAACTGCTAAAAGCATAAAAACGGTATTTGAATCGGTTAAATTTACTAGATAGGAAATAAGTTGGATACTTAAAATTGTTATGGCAAAACCAATGCAATTCACAATGGTCAAAGCGGTACCTTTTATATTTGGTGTCGCATTTTTGGCCACTAGAGTTGAGAACAACGGAGAATCGGTAATAACTACCATACCCCAAAATAAGAAGAAACTAAGGCATATAAACGTAGAATTAATGGCTAATATAAAAGGTGCTACCAGGCAGCATAATCCAGAAGCTAATAAGGCTATAAAAGCAGTTCTTTTTACTCCAAATATTTTAGAAATATGACCACCAATAACACAGGAAACAGCGCCAACAGCAATGATCAAGAATGACCATAATGGAACATTTATACTTTGAATAGAATGCGTACTCTTAAATATAACAAGCAGGTATGGAATGAAGGCCCAGAATGTGTACAATTCCCACATATGACCAAAATACCCGAATGCAGCCGATCTAAATTTAAAATCCTTAAAAACGGAGTAGAATGCCGAAAAATCAAATCGTTGACTTGGTTTTCTATAGGGTCCATCCGGTACTAGAAAAACCATTAAAAGTCCACCAATAATGGATAGTGCTGAGGTTGTGATGAACACCGATTTCCATGAAAATGATATTGTCAATGCACTTATTAAGTGCGGTAAAGCAGTTCCCAATACTAAAGCTCCTACCAAGTAACTTAATGAAATTCCTAGTCCGTGATCAAAATAGTCGGCTGCGATTTTCATCCCTACGGGATAAATACCAGCTAAAAACACGCCTGTTAAACTTCGTAGCAAAATGATACTCCAAAAGCTGTGATTTTCCCAGAGTACACCTATATTACATAATGCTGCAATAATTGCACACACAAAAAACACCTTTGACGGCGAATACCGATCGGAAATAGTAAAAATGGCAAATAGAAGCGTGCCTACAATAAAACCAAATTGGATTGCAGAGGTTAAGTGACCAAGAGCAGAACCACTAAAACTAAAAGTAGTGATTAGATCATTGATCACACCATTACTAGCGAACCAAATCGATGTACACAAGAACTGTGCAAGAACAATTACAATTAATACTCGTTTTATAGACTTTGATTTAGCCATTAATAATCTGAAATAAAAAGTGATCCAGAGTCAAAGGCGAAATTAAGATATTATGATTTAATAGGCTTTTTTCTTTAATCCGAATAATGGTCGTAACGGTTTTATTCGTCTTATTAAAAATTCATAGAGTAACCAAGATCCACCAAAAGTACCTATTGTAAGTAGTGTCGCTTTGGTAAAAAACGACCAATCCAGATCCATCATATAATATGCCAGAACAATGGTAATAGTTTGATGTAAAATATAAAAGGGATAAACCGCTTGATTACAATAACTCAATAGACTACTCTTTTTATTCAAAAAATGCGCGGCAAATCCAAAAAGAGCCAAAATCCAAGCCCACATATTAACGACCTTTATCAGGGCTTCAGTAAAATGACGTACAGTACTATCTTCAAATATTCTTACTGTGGCCAACATTATAAGGAAGCTAATAATACCTACTATCAGGTAGAGCTTTCTGTAGGTTTGAACCGTGGCCCAAAAAATCTCTTTTATTGAGATCAATAAGAATCCAAAAAAGAACAAAAGGATGTAATTACTAATTGTAAACCAATCGCCAATTAGGGCGTGAGTCACTGGAAAAAATGGTTCAACCAGAGCTTCAACTAGATATAATGGAATAATGAATAAGAAAGCCCTAAAAGGATGAATAAATTGCTTTCCTAGCCAGGCTTTCAATTGGTTTTGAGGATGTTTTCTGAGGTATAAGAAAACCGGAATCAGAACTAATGAAAAAAGTAACAAATAAGGTAAGAACCACAAATGATGCCAGCTCAAGTTACCGCTAGGGTAGACGCCTACAAAGGCTTCGGAGGGCCAAAATTCAAAATAACTGCCTGAAAATTGTTCGCGATCTAAACGTTCAAAATAGATTTGTGGTGGAACTATTATTAGCATTCCAAAGAGCAATGGAATTAGTAATCGTTTTAAACGCTCTACCGTGAATTGTAATCCACTACGTTTGCCAAGAGCATAATATGTTCCCATACCTGATATCACAAATAAAATTGGAAGACGCCATTGATTTAAAAACCACATTGGGATGGTTAACCAATCATAAATTACATTGTTTTTTATATGCCATCCCCAGGGTACAAAGAACATCCCAACATGATAGAAAATAAGAAGTCCAAATACTATTACTCGCAACCAGTCTAGATCGTATCTACGCATAATTTTTTTGTTTTGGTCAAAGATATGTTGAATTGAGAATTGCTTTTAGGATTTGTGATTGTAAACAACCTTTTGTGACGGATAACAGATTAGAGTGATGAATGGCAGCATGGTTGTGACGACTGACAAGCTTTGCTTTAGAGTTGAGCCATTCTATGATTAAATTTTTCAATCATATTACGTGATACAGGTATAAGTTCATCGTAGTTTTTAAGATTCAATTTATAACCTTGTGCATTTCCAGTAACATGTTCTACATGAAATAGATTGACCAGATATGAACGATGTGTTTTTAGAATATTTGAAAATTCACTTAAAGTAATTTCCAAATCTTTCATTGTTGTGCGTTTTACTATTCTATTAATTGTGTCTTTTTTTATATAGAATTCAACATAATTGCCTTCGGCTTTAGCAAATAAAAGATTGTCAATATCTATTATCAAGTCATCGTCCTTTAAGTTGCTTTCAATTTTAATTTGCGTATGCTCGTTACTATTACGATAATTTTTGCTAGAATTAATTACACCTGCTGTTTTAATGTACTTTGCATTTAAGCGTGTAAAATTGAGAGGTATTAAAATGACAATAAATAAAGTACCTACTAGAAAGGTGTTCCTTATTTCTTCGTAAACATAGCGCATTGACCAGTTATCTGGATTATCATAGATCAAATCTCTGATTAAAAATTGTCCCAATCCAATTAAAAGAAGTGCCAGAATCAGAAATAGAATTTCGTTTTTTATAACCCAGTTTTCTTCAGTCAGCTTGCGCGGCCATGCAACAGACATCAGGATCAGAATTATTGGAGCGACAATAGCATGAATAGCACAGATCCAAAAATAATCCATTTTGTGCTCCTTCGTATTGACATGGAAAGGTTCAAAAAAATAATTGAAACCTAATGACATCACAAATAGTAATATGCAAATTGCTAATAGTTCCTTACCTCTATAATAATAAGGATAAGGTTGTTTTAAGAATATTTTTATTTGTGATGTTGTTACTGATTTATCAGTCATTAATCAGATTCAATCTGCCGTTTAATTAAATTTAAAAATAAAGCCAATTTCAGGTCCACTGATTAACATGTCGTATAAGAAATAATCTGTACCCGTTCCAGTATCATAATTCATGTGGATCCACCGATATGCCGCTGCAATATTTAACCATTTTGCCACACTATACGAGACAAAAGGATTGAATTGCCATGAGAAGTCCGACCCAACACCAAACCCACCAATATCAGCAATAATTCCAAGTCTCCAATTGCTGTTATTAATTTGCGTAATAGCGCGCGCCATTATTAATGGATCAAACCAAGATTCGGTCATTTCAAATTTAGAACCAGGAAGAATATATTCTCCTGGTGCAATTTCAACTGTGCTTTTGAGAGAGTTAAAACGACCACCTACACCAGCTTCTAGCCAATTTGTAATTCTATAATAACCGCCAAGTTGAATTGCCAATTGTTTGATATCGACTTCGCTTCTACGGCTTGCCAATGGTGTGGTTCCTTCTTGACCAAGGTCCATATAAAGCAAATCAAAGGCTATGGTCCATTGATCATTAGACGCTTCTGCGACCAACATCATACCAAAATCTAAGTTGCTAAAAATGTCACCCGAATCGACATCAACATCTGATAAAATACCTCTAATGGCCACATCTCCATTCATGGATGGGAATAGTAAGTATGGACCAAGTTTGTACTTCCATTGACTCGTATTTAGACTGTCATTTTGAGCTATTAATGAATGGCATAATAGGCATGCCAAAAGCATACATGTGAAATTCCGAAGTGATGTTATCATTGTCAATTATTTAATTATTTGTAAATATACAAGATTTTAAAAGGTAGTTATTCCTGAAAAAAAACCACTCGCTAAGGAGTGGTTTCAATGGACTTATAAAAATCTATTTATTGTCTTCAATCCATTTATTGATCTTGTCTTCCAGAAGTGCAAGAGGTACACAACCCACTTCAAGTATCTCGTTATGGAATTGTCCAATATCAAAATTGTCTCCCATTTCAGCTTGTGCCTTATCTCTCAACTCTCTAATTTTTAGTTGACCTATCTTATAAGATAAAGCTTGTCCTGGCATGGCCATGTAGCGCTCAATTTCAGAAATAATACTTGCTTCACTCTCGGATTCATTATCTAATGAATATTGAATAGCCTGCTCTCGAGACCAGCCTTTACTGTGCATACCAGTATCAACAACCAAGCGAATGGCACGATGCATTTCGGCTGCTAATGTTCCGAAATACTGATATGGATCTGTATATAATCCCAGTTCTTTGCCTAAAGATTCAGCATAAAGTGCCCAACCTTCTCCGTAACCGCTATAAAATAAGTTCTTTCTAAAATCAGGAAGTTCTTCATTCTCCTGGGTCATAGCTATTTGATAATGATGCCCAGGTATAGCTTCATGAAGGAATAAGGTTTCATCTTGATGTACATTATATTGAGTGACTTCAGGAATTGGTACGTAAAAAATTCCCGGACGATCAGATTCCAGACTTCCTGGATTGTAATGAGCAGCTGAAGTTTTTTCTCTAAACGCCTCAACACGACGCACTTCGAAAGGTGTTTTAGGCTTGTTGTCAAATAACTTCTCTAATTGCGGTATCATGCGTTCATGAATGGCATAGAAATTATCAATAACTTGTTGCGGATCGTTATACGGCATGAGTTCTTTATTCTCTCTAACATAATCAAAGAATTCGGTTAGTGTACCTGTAAATCCAACCTCTTCTTTTATTTTTTCCATTTCCGATCGAATACGGGCCACTTCACTCAAACCAAGTTCATGTATCTCATTGGCAGTCATGGTCGTTGTTGTGAATTGTTTGATCATGTAATTGTAAAAAGCTTCACCATTTGGTATATCATTAATACCAGAGCTCTCACGACCTGCTGCCATATATTCGTTGCTCATAAAATCATGAAGACTCTGATAAGCTGGAATAACTTTTTGAGTAAGTTTCTCAGTGTATGCTTCAGTAAGCATAGCTTTATCTTCATCACTAAAGTCATCAGGCATATTCTTCACTGGTGTATAAAACAAATGTTCATCCAAGTTGGTTGTTGTTGCCGATTCTAACTGCGGTAGCACTTTTACAATCAATGACTTTGGCAGAACATTACCCAACTCCATACCTTTTCGCATTTTTGCTTCAGCTGAATGCAACCAATCGGTATAACCATCTAATCGACTTAACCAATTTTGATAATCTTCAACCGTAACAAAAGGTTGCATGCTAGCACCACTAGCTAATTGTCCAACAAATAAATGCGGTGACCACATTTGGTCAATAGGACGCAGGTCTTGTCCATAGTTAAATCCTTCCAAATTGATATCACATTCCCATTTGAGAACGGCTTTGGTCATTTTTTCGGTTTCTGTGAGATCATTGTCATTGAATTCCGATACACGTTTTTGAAATTTTTCATAGTAAGCTTTAGCCGCATTGTTCCATTCGTCTGAAAGAATATTAGGGAATTGGTCATTGTAGCGATTATCGCCAACCATAGTCGCCATGATTGGGTTTAATACTAAACCTTCTTCATAATAATCATCGAGCATAGCATTGAAAGCAGCTGTAACGTCTTCAGTTGAGGATTGTTCTGTTTCTTTTGTGTCGTTTTTACAGGAAGCTATTACCATTACCAAACAGCTTGCCAGCATTAGTTTTTTGATCATTGTTATAGTGTTTTTTATTAAGGATGCTAAAGATACTAAAATAGCATACAAAAACCGCTTCCTATAGGTATAAGAAGCGGTTTAATTTTGATTGGTTTGCTTTAGGTGTTAATCTTCCAATGCTTTTCTAGTTTGAGTATATCCAACATATAGGCCTAGTCCAGCCATGATGAAAATTACTCCAACTACGGCACCTTCATGCAATCTGGTATATTCATCGATGATCGATCCTAATAAGGCACCAACTCCAATACCAACTATTAAACACGCCAGGTTAATAACTACGACTTTCCATGAAGATCCTGCGCGTTTACCTATGTTAAAAATACTCGCCTCTGCACCTTTTTCTATCAAAGCTAAACGCTCTTTATTACGCGTTGAAAAATATAGATAGAATACGCCAAATATTGATCCGAATATAATTGCTAATACTGCTACTTCCATAATTGTTGTTTTTAATTGATTATTTTTATATGTTCAATGCTTATGACGACATCATTCTAGAACAGGTTACACCAAAGTTGATTTTTTTTTTTTTTTTTGATAAAGGTGTAACCATAAAGTGAATATATAAGTCTTACTACTAAATGAACACTGACGATCAGAAATGTATAGAGGCCATTTTAAATGGTGATGCCAATGCTTATAGCTTATTGGTAAACCGTTATAAGGACTTGGTATTTACCTTGGCCCTTCGTATGATGAAACATCGTGAAGAGGCTGAAGAGGTGGCACAAGATAGTTTTATCAAGGCTTACAGATCGTTAGAAAAGTTTAAAGGTGATTCAAAGTTTTCAACCTGGATGTATCGTGTGACTTACAATACATGTCTTGATCGATTGAAAAAGAATAAGAGGAAACAGAATACAGTGGCGATTGATGAATTTACTGAACATAAAGTTAAGACCATTGATAATGCACTGGATAAAATTGAGAAAGAAGAACGCCAGACGGCTATAAGGCAATGTTTGGATCAATTATCAAGTGAAGATAATTATTTATTGACCTTATATTATTTTGATGAATTATCTTTGGATGAAATTGCAAAGATCATTGGATTAAAACCCAATAACGTAAAAGTTAAATTACATAGAAGCAGAAAACGTTTGGCCACCGTTTTAAGGCAAAAATTAGATAACGAAACAATTGAAAGTTATGAAAGAACAGGATCGTATCGAGCAGCATTTAGATAAGTTGACAAAAAAAGTGATGGATTCGTCTCTAGAATCACCATCTGCAGACTTTACTGCAAATATTATGATGCAGTTGGATAAGTCGGTAGAAACTAAAACAATCGTTTATAAACCACCAATTACCAATTGGGGCTGGATGGGTATTGCTGCTGTAGTAGCTGGAATTGCCTTATTTGTACTTTATGGAAATGCCGAACCCATTTCTTGGTTAGAAAATGTAGATCTTAGCGTTCTTTCAAACAATAAAGTTTCTGAAACTGTTTCGGGAATTACCATTTCCAAAATAGTGATGTACGCAATAATTTTGTTTGGAGCCTCATGGTTTGTTCAAGTACAACTTATCAAACGTCATGTAGAACAGCGCTTGTCTTACTGATTTTCATAATACCAGAAAGGTATTTTTACAATAGTCCAGTTCAAGGTATCACCATCTTTAATGCGCTTTCTACTCAACCTAAAAAGGTGTCGTCCTTCTTCTAAACCTGAAGTTGGTAAATAGGTTTCAAAACCCAGTTCGTTATTATTACTAGTAGACATGATAAAATCAGAATCAAATTTCACAGTGTCTATGGCAACTGAGTAGATATAATTAAATGTCTTAATATATTCTCGACCTAAACTATCGCGGTTTCTAAAACTGAAATCATTATACATTTGAGATTTTAAACCTCTTTGATCGTCTTCTGGTTCTAAACCTGGATTATAATTAAAAATCCGGTTCTCAATCGATTCAGAATAGGCCACAAATACTTTTAAATAAGGATCTGTTATCACCTTTGATTGAATGGCAATGACATCAATAAAGTCTTCTTCTTCAATAGAATCTATATAATTATTCTTATTGCCCACATAGTCGTCTGAGGAGTTGTCTTCATATAGAAAATTAGAGGTATTATATTTAAAAGAGGTCATAACTATGATCAACAAATAAAATGGGATTAATGACATGCTTAGTCGGCGTCCAAATTTATTATCGAGAAAATTGTATACCAATGGTCTATATAAAAAGGATAATGTAATAAAGCTAAATACCCAATACACTGGAAAATAGATATATGAGATCCACTTTTTCTTTTTGAGGAATCCTAAGGTGATAAAATCAATAAAGGCCAAAAACATGCCCACACCCAAAAAAGTAACAACCGTAATCCCAACACCATTGGCAAGCCAACCAGGTAAATCATCATTACCAATAACAAAGCTGCCTAACAAGGCAATGACAATGATGGTAAATGTTATGGCCAGAACATAAAAGATCAAAAGGAAGGATATTGCAAAAATTACACTACAGTAGTTTTCTAAAGTGGCAATATATTTATCAAATGAACCCACGCGCTTCTGCAGGTAATTGGTAAATAGTTTGCTGTATTTTAAACTTTCATAATCGATATCTCCGGAGACGTATCGCAATCCCAAAGCACCAATCCATAGACCGCGTAGCAAAACATGAAGCAATAAATTGAAAATCAAGATGTACGATGAAATCAATCCTACCAATGAGATAACCAATTTATAGATCTGTTCAGTATTGTTGGCTTCTTCTACACCAAGTTCAAAAGGTTCAATGGCTGTGAACAAACCAAAGATGGCAAAACCCGAAATCAGTAATTCTAATTGCCAACTTTCCTCCTGAAGTTTTTGTAGTAGTTTTTTAAATTCGGGATTGTTGTAATCGTGACTCATAATAATAGTGCTTAGCGTTCTATTCGGAAGGCTTCCAAATTAATGTCATCCATTCCAATATTGTCGAAAGGATATTCCAACTGACTTTGAATGTTGTATAATGAAATTAAAATGAATTCTGTCAAGATCACCACAAAGTATGTGATCCACTCAGGAGTGTTTAAACCAATATTAAATATGATGGTTGGCGCATAGATAAAAGGAAAAATATAGATAAAAATCTCACAATAGGCCTTTAAACTAATTGGTGTGCGATGTGAATGGATGGCGTGCAGATTTTCTATTGATTCATGCATGTCTTTCATGAAACGAAATACTTTTTCTCTAAGTCTACTTGGAATGAACTCGTTCTTTGCCTGCACAAAATCATAAACTTGATTGATGATACTATCTAGCTCCTTCATTTCATATGTTTCATTTCCAAGGTGGTCCAAAACAGTATGATTGATATGAATAAGAATCTTCTTTACTTCATCTTTTCCCTCTTCAGGCAATTCAGGATTACTCAACATAAAATATTTTACAGTTTTGAGTGTACTTCTAAATTCGCTAAGGTGTTCCAACGCTTTTTCACGACGTCTAAAAGAGCCTCGAATTGTAAATACCAATGGAAAAATAATAGCGATGCTTAAAAGGGTGAGGTCAACATTAAACGAAATGTCTTTCATATAGGTGTAATAAGTAACGCCTATAGAAATCACAACAACTAAAGCCGTTCTATAATTTAATATGGATAGATATCGCTGAATTAAGTTGATTTTAAAAAGTATTATCTTTGATAAAGTTATAATAATAAAATGAATACGCAAATAACCAACTTTGTCCTAAGTGCTTGCCTATTCTTATCCTCACTTTCTTTTTCACAAGACAAAGAAAATCTGGATAAAGTCCGCGACATTAGTCTATCCAGCAATTGAATTTT
>CAYZKX010000014.1:0-18851 GCA_964479055.1 uncultured Flavobacteriaceae bacterium | reverse complement strand
GTTTTGAATATTACCATCATTCCAGTGATCTTCCAATCCGTAGTTCCCAATGGTTACTGCTTCAGTTAAAATGTCCAACCCAGCTATAAAGGCACGTTCCTTAACCAAATTGGGTAAGTTATTGGTGGCCGTTAAACTGTTACCAATAAAAAGTAATTTGTAACTATATGTGTTAGGATTTCCAAAATCGGTGCCGTCACTTGGAGTCTGATCTACATCTTTATCGTAGCAACTCGTAGTGAGTAATAGCAGAAGTATTAATTTGTAAACAGAATAATTCAATAGTGGTAATTTTTCTTTTTCTATTTAAAAGTATAAATACCACTTGTATTTGAGGTAAAACCCGATAAGAGTTTACCTAATTCTAATAGTAACTAGTCCAAAGAAATGGCTCCAATACCGACTTCCCATAGTTTATTATTCAAAGCAGGAATTTTGGAATTAATCAAAGCATTGGCAGTAGCTTTTAATTCTTGCCATTCCACATCCAATTCTGCCTTGCGATCTATAGATGGTTGATTGATACGAGGAATACTGCTACTCGCATGATTCATCAGAAACAAATACTCTGCAGTAAATTTATTCTCGAAATTTTCAACATCATCATAAGCTTGCGAACGTCGTTGGATCATTTGTTCATCCCATTCTTTAAGTTCTGCTAACAGTGACTGTGCGTCTGATACCAAGTCGTTGTTGTTCTTTTTCTTGATCTTTTTCAAAACTTTTTCAATTTCTGTTTGAACTTTCTTCAAGTAATTAACTTTGTTGTGCATTTCGGTTATGTTGCGCTCAACGGCCGACATGAAAGTATCAAACTCTTCATACTGTTCTTTCGAAATTGAATATAATGGATTAAGTTTTATAATAGCCTGAGCAGTAAGTGGTTGCCCATTATAATCAAATGTAATAGTATAAGTACCAGGATTAACTTTATGGCCTCTAAAACCTGCTTCAATATATACACCAGGAACACTAGGTACAATTGGATAGCGCATATCCCAAACAAAACGATTAAGACCTTCTTTGTATGGAAGTGTTGGCGAAGGCGGTGCACCACCACCATTATGTGGTACGTAATTAGGATCCTTATTAGAGCTGTACGTGTTGATCACTTTTCCTTCAGCGTTTGTAACTGTCATTTTTAACTCAGTGTCTTTAGATATTTTAGGTAGATAATAATATAATTCGATACCATTCGCTGGATTGATGCCTTCAAAGTTCTGCATTCCGGTAAAATTAGTGTTATTACCACTTAATGAACTGTACCAGTTTCCATATACAATTGGCTCGGGATCATATAATCTTGCCGTATAGCGCTTGTCGTCGTATTGACTCAACAATGACAAATTATCTAATATCCAAAATGAGCGCCCTGATGTCGCGACAACAAGGTCATTTTGATGTACTTTTAAATCAAGTATAGGAGTGATCGGTAGATTTCGCTGAAAGGATTCCCACGAATCTCCATCATTAAAAGAAATATAGACACCTAATTCTGTTCCGGCGTACAATAAACCTTTTCTAGTCTGGTCTTCGCGTACTACCCTTGTATAGGCACCATAAGGAATACCGTCACTTATATTGGTCCAACTTTGTCCATAATTAGAACTTTTAAATAGCGCAGGTGCATAATCACCAAATTTATATTTTGTTGTCGCGATATAAACTGTTGCTGGATCATGCGGTGAAATATCGATAGCATTGATCAATGTTTCACCTAGATTTGGTGGTGTTATATTTTGCCAAGAACTGCCATTATCTTTTGTGATATAGACAAATCCGTCATCACTACCAGTGTAAAAAACACCTTTTTCATGAGGTGATTCAATCATATAGCTAATAGTGCCATAATTTTCGGCTCCAACAGCTTCATTAGTATAGGGCCCACCGCCTTTACCTTGTTTCTCATCAATATTGCGAGTAAGATCAGGCGATATCTCTGCCCATGTTTTTCCAAGGTCTGTAGATTTAAGAACTACCTGAGCTGCATGATAAATGGTTTGAGATTCATGTTGTGACCATATAATTGGAGCATTCCAATTATATAGATATTTCATATCACGTGCAGATTTTCCTAAATATTGTATTGGCGCAGCCATTACCTGTGTGCCCGCTTTGGCCTCCATATCTAAAACTTCTATGGTGCCCAGATAACTACCACCAACAACATGCGTAGGATTGTTTTTATCAAATGCTAGAAAGGCGCTTTCACCACCTGCAGCGTATGTCCAGTCGCGTTCCGAAATACTCCAACGTCCTAAACTCATGCTAGCAATTTTTACTGATGTATTGTCCTGTTGACCACCATAAATATTATAAGGAAACATGTTGTCAGTACTTATTCGATAAAATTGCGCGGTTGGCATTATATCTTGAGAAGACCAGCTTTTACCGAAATTGAATGAAATAGCGGCTCCACCATCATTGGCAATGACCATGTTTTTAGAATTTTTTGGATTAATCCATAGATCATGATAGTCTCCATGCGTACCACTAAGACGTTCCCATGTCTTACCACCATCTTTTGAGCGTAGGGCAGGAGCACTTAATACATAGACGGTTTCATCATCATTAGGGTCGGGAAATACCTCAATATAATACCAGGCACGTTGCGTCAATCTATTGTCACCACTCACCTGAGACCAGCTTTTGCCAGCGTTGTACGAAACGTATAAACCACTCTGATCAGTTTGGGTATCACTTTCTATAAGGGCGTATACTTTGTCACTATTGCTGCGACACACAGCAATTGCCATTTTACCCATTTCTTTAGGTAAGCCCTTCTCTAAACGTTGCCAGGTTTCACCAGCATCTAATGATTTATATAGTCCACTACCATCTCCACCACTAATAATTTTCCATGGTGTACGTTGATGGTGCCACATTGCAGCATATAGAATTTGTGGATTATTTGTGTCTAATGATAATTCAGCTGCACCTGTTAAATCGTTAACAAATAAGGTGTTTTTCCATGTTTTACCACCATCTGTCGATTTATAAACCCCGCGGTCTGGTGTTGGACTGGGATATTTACCTTGTGCTGCCACATATACTATATCAGGATTTGAAGGATGAATTACGATTCGGGAGATTTGTTCGGTAGCCTCAAGACCAACATGAGTCCATGTTTTACCAGCGTCAGTAGATTTGTAGACACCGTCACCATAGGAAGTCATAACACCTCTAATGGCATGTTCTCCCATACCTACATATATGATATTAGGATTGCTTTCCGATACAGCAACAGCTCCTATTGATCCTGTTTTGAAAAAACCATCGCTAATGTTACGCCAATGGGCTCCTGCATCTTCAGTTTTCCATAATCCCCCTCCAGTTGTAGTCATATAATAGGTAAGAGGGTCATCAATTACGCCCGAAGCTGCCACAGAACGTCCGCCTCGATAAGGGCCTATATTTCTATATTTCATTGACGAAAAATAATCGTTTGCCTCCTGACCAAATGATACTAAAAAAGCAAAAAAGAATACGGTTAGTGTAGTTGTTGGTTTCATTAAAATTGGTTTAGTCATTAAAAATAAGAGAAATTCATCAATAATTAAGGTGAATTCATGACGGTTTGCAGTTGGTCTTTTTATCGATAAAATATTCCTTTGATGCGAGGATCTTTCAATTTATCGTAAAAAACTGACGTTCAGGTCGTTTTTGTTGAAAAAGTGGAGGACGTCCTTAATTTTGAGGAGATTAATAGAAATGCCTCATGAAAAATTTATTCACACTCTTTTGTTTAGCCTTGATTACAAGCACTTGCTTTTCTCAAGACATTGCTAACTTCAATGACTTTGATGAAGTACAATTAAGTCATACCGATAGTATTCCTGATTTTCAAAACAAGGAAGCTCAGCTCAAGCTAACTGGAACCATATATCAAAGCGATGGTGTTACTCCTGCTAAGGATGTGATATTGTATATTGAACAACGTGACGAGAACGGACGTTATAAATTGGTAAAGGAAGATAATAAACGCTTTGTTTACCACAGAGGTTGGATAAAAACAGATGCTAACGGACAATACACATTTTACACATTTATGCCTGGATCAATTCATAGAAGTAATAATTACAAATATATTACTCCGGTTGTAAAAGCCCCTGGGCAAGATGAATATGAACTTAGTGCCTTCATTTTTGATAATGATCCAATTCTTTCTAAGCACTGCCGTAAACGATTGGCTAAAAAAGGAAAGGCTGATGCTATTTTAAAAGTGGTAACCTCAGAGAATAACTTGATGGTAGTTACTAGAGATATCACCTTGGCTGATAACGTTTTAGAAAATAAGTAAGAGACTCTTAAAATTAGTTAATATCCTCAAAATCTGATCAAAATTTTGTACTTTATAGCTGTAAAAAGCTAGAAATATGAAAAAGATTAGTAGCCTTCTCGTGATATTATTATTGGTAAGTTGTGCCTCAACCAAGGATAAGGATCAAGACCCATCACCGGCTTTACAGGAGATTATTAATAAGCGATCATTTAGTATTCATTCTAAAGAAGCAGAACCTCAAATGACTACCTCAATGATGCGTTTGAGCAATATGGGGTTTATGCAAGCCAATAATGTTGGTGGAATAATAGATATAAGAGGCAATCACAATTTCTTTACATTTAAAAATGACAGTATCATTGCAAGTTTACCGTATTATGGAGAGCGTCAATTATCACAAGGATATAACAACATTGACAAGGGAATTACTCTCAAAGGAATTCCTGATGATCTTGAAATAACTCAAGATGGAAGTACTTACAATATGAGATTCACTATGAATGATGCCAATGCCATAGGAGAACACTATGAAGTAATGGTTAGACTGAGTTCTAAACTTTCCAGCTTCATAGATATAAGAAGTTCTCACCGTTTGCAAATAAGGTATCGGGGACGCGTAATTTCAGAAGCGCAACTACAGAAAATGTATGCGGGAGCCAAATAAGCTCATGTAATTAAGCCAAAATACTTTCATGCCCAGAATCACGTACAAACAAACATGAGCTGTTTGTTTTATCGGACATGCTATGGATAAACTGAAAGTTTAAACTATCGTCCATACCAAAAATATTGAGATCTGCAGAGGGTGCATTCACCACTACATTGCTAAATGTACTAACATGAACTTCTATTAAAGTTTGTGGTAAACGTGCCAAACTAATAAGGTCATTCAAAAACTGTAACGCATTCTTTTCTTCTTCAGGATCATCGACAACTGTTATGAGTCGAATATTAGCATGCCAGTTCATTTTAAGTTTGTATGCTATGAGTATTGCGAGATCTAAGCTGCCGATGTCCCAGCTCAATTCCCAATTTCCACGTCTATCGCTTACCCAAACATTTATCATATTGCGTTGTCCTAGCAATGCGGTTTTATGAAGACTAAATAATAGGATACCAGTTTCCAATCGTATAGCCTCTTTCATTATAGGTTTAAGCTCACGCTCAAAATCATCATGATTTTGAAGGTTCAGAAACAATATATTGGGTTTGAAGAATGCACCTTGTAATGCCTGACTGGCATAATTAATGCCGTTTGCAAATTGTTGTGTATGAATAACCGTTGATGATGAAAACACATCGGTAGCTCGAAACGAACTCGAAATCAACTCTAATTTTTTGGCTAATTGACTATTTTCCGTAAAAGGTTCTATGCCTAATAAACGAATCGATCCTTTAGGTTTGGCGATGTCTTTTAGAAATTCTGAAGTGCCTCTCAATCCATTGACATCTCTAACAGGAACCATTAGATTGGCTTTCCAAGCGCGTTGTTGCATTTTTTTCATGCCCCAAGTGTGTTTGGCTGCCCATTCGGCAAATGAGACGAACAAACCTGAACGCACGTCTTCAAAAGGTGTTTCCAAATTTTGACGACTTAAATACCAGTAGACGGTCAATACAATGGCGAATGATATTAAACTTACGGTTGAATTGATTATAAACATGGCTATAATCGATGAGATCAAACCAACCCAAGGCACCCATCTTCTAATCTTAAAAACAGGCCTATAACTTATGAGTCCGAGTCGCTGTTCGATGATCACAACGATATTGATCATGGCGTAAGTGATCAAAAAGAATAACGTAACCATAGGGGCAACGGCATTGATATTACGTAATAATAGCGTTATTAATATCAATGCACCAGTAACCATCATGGCATTTCTTGGTTGCCCATTTTTACTTTTTCCCGAAAGCAAATTTGAATAAGGTAATACTTTATGCTCACCCATAGCATACAATATGCGCGAGGAGCCAACTATGGATGCTAAGGCAGAGGAGAAGGTAGCTCCCAGTATTCCTGCAATTATGAGCGGTCCAATGTAGGCTTTGTCAACCATAACATAGTAGTTAGTCAACAACTCCTCTTCAGTTGCACTTCTTGAAATCCAATATGCTAGTAACATATAGATTGTAAAACTTACACCAATAGCCCAAAGCGTACCTTTGGGAATACTTTTTTTAGGGTCTTTTAGCTCACCTGACATGTTTGCACCTGCCATAATACCTGTTGCGGCAGGAAAAAAAACAGCAAAAACAAGCCAAAAATTACTGCCGTTAAATCCGTTTTCTACCGACCCTTTAAAAGTGCCCCAACTTAAAGCCTCAGCAGTTGTTGTTTGCATGGATCCTTCATAGGCTGCAATCACTATAGAGACTAAAGACAAGACAATTATTGCCATAATAATGAACTGCGTTTTGATGGCAAGATTCGCACTAATGTAAGCTATTGAGAAAAGGGTAATAAAAACAATGAGGTCCACTACAAAGGCATTGTGATCAGGAAAAATACCGAGCCATCCTTCACGAAATCCAAATATATACATGGTCACCGCTAGTCCTTGTGAGACATAACGTGGAATACCTAAACTACCTCCAACTTCTAAACCTAAAGCTTGTGAAACAATAGCATAAGCGCCACCAGCACCTATTCTTATATTGGTGGTAATTGCCGACATTGAAAGGGCTGTGCATAGGGTTATTCCAAAGGAAATGATAATGATCAGCCACGTACCCAAAAGACCAGCATTACCTACAACCCAACCCAAGCGTAAATACATGATCACTCCTAAAATAGTGAGCAGTGTAGGTGTAAAAACACCTCCAAAAGTTCCAAATTTTTTCATCGTGGTGGTTTGGTTTTGCATACCGTTATGTAGTAGTTGAAGATACTAATTTTAAACATATTGATTCCAGGCTGAAAATTTACTTTTCCATAGCAATAATCTTGTATAATACGCAGTCATCGATAAATTCTTCAAATTACTTTTTAAATAGCTATATTGGCCATAATAGCTTTTACCATGGCCAAACAAAATCGACTTTTGGTTTTATTACGTGATCCTGACAAAAAAAATATTTTTATCA
The DNA here is from genome assembly GCA_964479055.1 of uncultured Flavobacteriaceae bacterium. Taxonomy (GTDB): domain Bacteria; phylum Bacteroidota; class Bacteroidia; order Flavobacteriales; family Flavobacteriaceae; genus CAYZKX01. Next base: position 11,482 of record CAYZKX010000014.1, on the reverse strand, counting down.
TGATCAAGGAGGTTATACAATTGTATTTTAAAAAGAAGGAAATCCCGTATTACTATTTCAAATACCTTTATAAAAAAGAGATAACCAATATTTTTGACTTTATTGGAACAAAAGAAGCTGACCTCATTCATTTTAATCCAAAATTAAACACCAAGGAGCACCGCATGATCATGAATCTCAAGCTTAGTTTTGCCATTTATGCTGAAAAATATAATCTTAAAACGCCTAAACTCTTTGGTCATAATTATAAACACAATTTTTACTATCAAGGAAGACAACAATCTATTAAGGATTTTGAAGGATTACGCATCTATATTTTGCAACTTCTTGAAAGCACTCCAAATAATGCCCTTTTTGTAAAACCTCTAATAAACTTTGGTGGAGAGGGATGTTTTAAAATTGATCATAAGGACTTAGATATGCGACTTTCTGAAAAAAAAAGATATTTTGTTTGAGGGTAATCACGTTTTTACTCAACTTATTGAGCAACACTCAGAAATTAATAAAATTCAAAGCTCATCAATTAATTCGCTTCGTATTATCACTTTTGTACAGGATGATGGAACGATTGAAATAGTCTCCTCTCTTATGCGTTTTGGTATAGGTGATAGTGAAGTGGACAATACAACTTCAGGAGGTATGTTTATTGGGATAGATCATAATACAGGCACTTTCAAACCTTTTGGATTGTTAACAATGCAATTTGGAGGAGATAAGTTAACACACCATCCTACAAGCAATTTTAAATTTGATGGTTTTAAAATACCTTTTTATGAAGAAGCTTGTCAGTTGTGCATTGATACTTTAAAGTATATTCCTGAACGATGGGTAGGATGGGATATTGCCATCACTCCTGAAGGCCCTACCATTATTGAAGCTAATGATACACCAAGTATCTATATGTCGGATCTAGCATGTGGAGGACTTCTTAAAAATGCTACTGTCAAACAGTTGCTATCGGACATCAGAAAAGTTAAATTTTAATCAAGCTTTCCGGATACATTTTAATCATCTCTTGTGTCAATTCAATTGGTTTCTTAATTTTAGTACATCCTAATCAATAAGTTTATGAACCATCGAAGATCCTTTATAAAAAAAGCGGGCTTAGTAGCACTTTCAACACCATTTCTGTCATTTGATACAATTTCAAAGTGGTCACTGGATGAATTGAAAATAGAATATTCCGATGCAGAAACCTACTGGAAAATGGTTAGAAAACAATTTCCATTAAAAGAGGGTCAAACCTATTTTAACAATGGCACTATGGGACCAACACCTGGTTATGTATTAGATGCAATGATTAATCATATGATGCATTACAATACAGAAGCAGCTACAATTGATTATAAAGACGGATCAGGTCCCGAATTATTGAGTGGTTATTTCCCGTATGAGGATTTGCGTAAAAAGCTTGGTACGCTCATCAATTGTGACTACAAAGAAATTTCATTGACGCAAAACGCGACTTTTGGAATGAATTATGTTGGAATGGGACTCGATCTAAAGGCAGGTGATGAGTTGATTAATACTAATCAAGAACATGGTGGAGGATTTGGAGCTTGGCAGACTTTAGCCAAGCGCAAAGGTTGTATCTATAAGCAAGCAATAATGCCTGTGCCAGCCAATGATCCAGAAGAAATTTTTAATGCGATTTTTAAGGAAGTAACCCCAAAAACCAAAGTCATTGCGATTCCACATATAATTTCAGTTTATGGTACGGTAATGCCAGTTAAAGAAATCTGTGCCGAAGCCAGAAAAAGAGGAATTTTTACCGTATTGGATGGTGCTCAATGTGTAGGTCAGGTTGAAGTGGATGTAAAGGATATTGGATGTGATGCTTATTATTCTAGTTTGCATAAATGGTTATTGGCACCACCTGGATGCGGCATTCTGTATGTAAATAAAGAAGTTGTTTCGTCTATTTGGACCACCATAGCGAGTTACAATTGGGATAATCAAGAAGATCATGGTTTCCGGCTGATGCAGAATGGCACGGGAAATCCAGCTCTTATAACCGGCTTTGATGCATCTCTAGATTTTTTTAATACCATTGGTAAGGAGCGTTGGTTGGGTCGCATTAAAGAATTGGGTATGTATTTACGCAACGGATTGAAAGATATGGACCATGTAACCATTTCTTCTTCAACCAACGAATCTATGGCAGCTGGAATTACGACTTATGCTGTAAAGGGACAGACTGGTCCTGAACTCCAAAAGATTATGTGGGATAAGGAACGGCTCCAACCACGTTCGGTAGGTAAGGAGCTTTTAAGGCATTCTGTTCATATATATAATTCCAAGACAGAAATTGATAAAGCCCTTAATGTAATTCAACAGCTAGGCTAATTGAAAAAATAAAAAACCCCAAAACAAAGTCTTGTCTTGAGGTTTTTTTCGAAAAATATAATAAAGTGTCTAAAAATAGTCTCCTAATTTTTGCAAGAATGATTTAGGTTTAATTTTAAATTCTTCCTCCAACTCTTCCATTGATTTATTCACATCGTTAATGCTACTGAACATCTGAGCTCTAATTAAGTAAATTGACGGAATAACTATAGCCATAATTGGTACTAGATGCATCAATTGAAATTCATCCATATATGGAATGTTTTCGTTAAATAATCCAAAAATTTGGTAAATATACATTGCCATTGGTACAATTAGTACATGATACCACCATTGTCGACATGTAAAAAACCATATTGTTATTAGTAATAGAGGTATCAATTTGCCTACGAATATCCACATTACAAAATTGGCGTCTCCCCAACTTTTAGAGTCATAGGTAAATAAAAAAGTGTCCCAAACTTGCGTTTCTGGAACACTTTCATACAGATAGAATAAATAAGGTGTTATTGCAATTAGGGTAGCTATTACACTACCAATTAACAATGGCCTTTTACTTGTCTTATCCGTTAGGAGGGACAGGTCTTTTCTTCTTGTCAATTTCTGTAGTAGTCTGCTCATTTAGATCTATAATGTTTGTCGCTTGCGCGGTAAACAATACACCTCCAAAAATTGCAACTGCTAATAAGAACTTTTTAGTTTTCATAATTCAAGGGATTTATTAATTAATTAACACTTTCAAAGTTAAGATTGGGAGCACCCAAAAATTGTTAAAGAAATGTTAAAATCAATCGTAAAATCCGCTTGAACATTACGGTTTTTCCGTAGTTTTGCGATTCTTGTTTGTGCGTCGTTTACTGTTTTTTAATAAAAAAATTCAACTTTTTTTCAAATTAACTATTCACAAACTCCAAATCGAGGGCTCTGGAGCGATTATCGACTATTTTTATGTAAATTTTTACTGACATTTCTGGCAGCAAAACGTCAATTTTATCAGGCCACTCAATAAAAATGTAATGCCCTGAACTAAAATAGTCGTCGATACCAATGTCTAATGCTTCTTCAGCAGAATCTAAACGATAAAAATCAAAATGATAGACTATATCGTCTTTGACTTGGTATTCATTAATTAAAGAGAACGTTGGGCTAGATGCTTCTGAAGTGCCACCTAATGCTTTAACCAAAGCACGAATTAAAGTGGTTTTTCCAGCTCCCATTTCACCATAAAATAAAACGGTCTTGCTATCTAGCTGGTCAAGTAAATCTTTGGCTACATCTTCAATTGTATCTAACGTAAAATTTACTCGCATTGGATTAATTACAATGCAATTATAAACATTCTATAGTTAATAACCAAGAAAAAATGCATTTTATCGATTAAATGTGCATTTCATGGAGTTTTATTTAGCGTGGATTGAGCACGATAAATGGAATAATGACTTCTTCCAATGAGACACCTCCATGTTGGTAGGTGTTTCGATAATAGCTTACATAATGGTTGTAATTATTAGGGTAAGCAAAAAAGAGATCACTTTTAGCAAAAATGAATGAACTACTCATATTGATTGATGGGAGTCCAATTTCTTTTGGATCTTTAGCCGCATATACTTCACGATCTTCGTAAGTTAAACTGCGACCCGTTTTATAACGCAAGTTTAAACTTGTATTTCTATCACCAATAACCTTAGAAGGGTTTTTTACATTAATTGTACCATGATCTGTTGTAATGATCAATTTAAAGCCTAATTGCTGCGCCTGTTGAATAATTTCTAACAATGGTGAATTTTTAAACCAGCTTAGTGTTAAACTTCTATACGCTTTATCATTGGCGGCCAACTCTTTTATCACTTCCATTTCAGTTTTAGAATGTGATAGCATGTCCACAAAATTGTAAACAACGGCAATAAGGTCGTTGTCTTTTTTAGATTTAAAATTTTCTACTAAGCGTTTCCCAGCTTTTAATGATGATATCTTATAATAATCTACGTTATAATCATGCAGTCCTAAACGCCTCATTTGAGCCTCTAAGAATTCGGCTTCATGCATATTTTTTCCACCCTCATCCGTATCATTTTTCCAGAGGCTAGGATGCATACGTTCCATATTTGCTGGCGTCAATCCAGAGAATATAGCATTGCGGGCATATTGCGTGGCCGTAGGTAGAATACTAAAATAAGGATGTTCTTTTTCAGCTTTGTAATAATTGCTTACAACTGGTTCCAATACTTTCCATTGATCATATCGCAAATTATCAATTACTATAAATAGTGTTGGTTGGTCCTTTGATAACTCTGGCTGAACCAATTCTTTAAATAGGTCGTGTGATAATATTGGTCCTTCTGTGGGATCACTAAACCAATCGGCATAATGCTTATCCAAAAATTTACCAAATTGAACATTGGCTTCATTTTTTTGGGATTCCAATATTTCAAACATGGCAGGATCTTCAATTTCTTCTAATTCAATTTCCCAATACAATAATTTTTGGTAAAGTTCAATCCATTCTTCGTAACTATTAACCATGGACAAATCCATGGCTATTTTTCTGAATTCTTGTTGATAATTTGAAGTTGTCTTTTGTGAAATTAAACGCGAATGATCCAAATTCTTTTTTAAGCTCAATAATATTTGATTAGGATTCACAGGTTTAATCAAATAGTCGGCTATCTTACTGCCAATGGCCTCTTCCATAATGTATTCTTCTTCACTTTTTGTGATCATTACTACTGGCAGATTAGCTCTTTTTTCTTTAATCTCTGAAAGTGTTTCTATGCCAGTTAATCCAGGCATATTTTCATCGAGAAATACAATATCAAAATTTCGATCATCAATAATATTTAGTGCTTCAGTTCCACTTTGACATGTGGTTACCGTGTATTGTTTTTGCTCTAAAAAAAGAATATGAGGTTTTAAAAGGTCAATCTCATCATCAACCCATAGAATGTTTATGTTGTTCATATAACTATATTTGTAGGAATTTAATTTTAAGCAAGTTTGGCAACGCGTAACAAACTCAAAATATTTAACGACCCAATTTACGGTTTTATTACTATTCCTAATGCTTTAATTTTTGACCTTATCGAGCACAGATATTTTCAAAGGTTAAGACGTATTTCTCAAATGGGATTGAGCTATCTTGTGTTTCCTGGAGCACATCATACTAGATTTCATCATGCACTCGGGAGTATGCACCTTATGCGCAAAGCCATCCAAGTTTTAAGATTTAAAGGTGTAGAAATTTCAGAAGATGAGGAAGACGCGCTCAGTATTGCCATATTACTTCACGATATAGGACATGGACCCTTTAGTCATGCCCTTGAACATAGTTTAGTAAATGGGATAGATCACGAAGACATATCACTTTTATTCATGGAAGCTATGAATAAAGAGTTTAATGGAAGATTATCACTTGCAATCAATATATTTAAAGGTGAATATCATCGCCAATTTATGTATCAACTCATTTCAGGGCAATTGGATATGGATAGAGCAGATTATTTAAAACGCGATAGTTTTTACACTGGGGTTGCAGAAGGTAACATCAATAGTGAGCGTCTTATCACTATGTTTAATGTAGTTGATGATAAACTCGTTATTGAGGAGAAAGGGATTTATTCAGTAGAGAAATTCTTGACATCCAGGCGACTTATGTATTGGCAAGTGTACCTTCACAAAACCAGTTTAGTTGCCGAGCAATTAATGATTCGAGCCCTACAACGTGCCAAATTTCTAGTTTCCAGTGACATCGAAGTACAAGCGAATAAGGCGTTGTCCTATTTCTTAAATCAAACCATAGGGAAGAAAGAATTTGGTGATAGTGTGCTTAGGATCTTTGCACAGCTTGATGATTTCGATATCATATCGGCATTAAAAGAATGGCAATACCATGATGATTTCGTTTTGTCTAATCTCAGCGATATGATTATCAATAGAGACCTTTTGAAAATAAAGATCAAAGACAAAAATTTCAAGAATGACCTTCTCTTAAAACAAAGGGATAAACTCATTTCAAAATATAACATTAGCGAAGAGGAAGCCAATTATTTTGTATTTACGGGTGAAATAACCAATCATGCCTATGAGCACAGAAAACAGGGTATTAATGTGTTATTTAAAAATGGTGAAATCGCTGAAATTACTGAGGCAACAGATCATCTCAATTTAAAAGTTCTTTCCAAACCAGTCACAAAGTATTATATATGCTATCCAAAGCAAAGAAATTAGGACATTTTTTATACTTTTGCCAAAACTCTGAAGTAGTTAAAATACGTTGAAATTTACAGCAGCTCAAATAGCAGGCATTTTAGAAGGCAACATCGAGGGAAATCCTGACGTTGAAGTTTCCAAACTTTCTAAAATTGAAGAGGGTACCGAAGGATCATTAACCTTCTTAGCCAATCCAAAGTACACACAATATATTTATACTACTCAAGCTTCTGTAACTATTGTAAATAAAGATTTTGAACCTGAAGATGACATTCATACAACTTTAATAAAAGTTGAAGATGCATATAAATCGTTTTCAAAATTATTGGAATACTACAATCAGGTTAAAATGAATAAGTCCGGAATAGAACAACCTTGTTTTATTGCCGACTCAGCTCAATACAATGATGATATTTACATTGGTGCGTTTTCATATCTGGGTGAAAATGTATCTATAGGAAAGAACGTTAAAATATATCCAAACACCTACATTGGAGATAATGTTACAATAGGCGATAATGTGGTGGTTTTCTCAGGTGCAAAGATCTATTCTGAAAGTAAAATAGTCAACTATTGTGTGATCAATTCTGGGGCTATTATTGGAGCAGATGGTTTTGGTTTTACACCTAATGAAAAAGGAGAGTACAGCAAAGTACCACAAACAGGTAATGTTGTACTAGAAGATTATGTAGACGTTGGTGCAGCTACTACAATTGATAGAGCAACGTTAGGATCAACTATCATTAGACAGGGTGTGAAATTGGATAATCAAATTCAAATTGCTCACAACGTTGAAATTGGAAAAAACACTGTGATCGCCGCACAAACGGGAATAGCAGGATCTACCAAAATTGGCGAAAATTGTCAAATTGGTGGTCAAGTTGGAATTGTAGGGCATATCACCATTGGAAATAATGTAAAAATTCAAGCGCAATCAGGTATAGGTAGAAATGTAAAAGATGGAGAAGTCCTTCAAGGCTCACCAGCATTGGCTTATGCAGATTACAATAAATCATATGTTTACTTTAAGAATTTACCTAAAATTGTTAGAGGCATTAGTGATATAGAAAAAAAAATAAATGAAAATGATTAGCACCCAGTCTAAACAAACTACAATTGAAAAAGACATTACGCTAACAGGTGTTGGCCTTCATACAGGTAAAGAGGTAACGCTTACTTTTAAACCAGCAGAAGCAGCGAATGGTTACACTTTCAAACGCATTGATTTGGAAGGATCGCCTATTATTGAAGCAGACGTTAATTATGTGACAAATACGCAAAGAGGGACTGTTCTCGAAAAGAACGGTGTAATCATTCAAACATGCGAGCATGTATTGGCAGCGTTGGTGGGTTTAGAAATTGATAATGTTATTATAGAACTCAATGCTTCGGAACCTCCAATTATGGATGGTTCATCAAAATACTTCGTTGAAGCTTTAGAGAAAGCGGGAATTGTTGAATTGGATGCCCATAGGGAAGAATATGTAGTTAAGGAAGTTATTAATTATGTGGATGAAGAATCAGGTAGCGAAATTACAGTGATTCCTGCTGATGAGTATCAAATCACTACAATGGTGGACTTTGGGACAAAAGTTTTAGGGACTCAAAATGCTACTCTTAATAAATTAACTGATTTCAAAAAGAACATCTCTGACTCTAGAACTTTTAGTTTTTTACATGAACTTGAAATGTTGTTGGAAAATGGTTTAATAAAAGGAGGAGACCTTAACAATGCCATTGTTTATGTAGATAAAGAAATATCTGAAAGTACGATGGAGCGGTTACAAACGGCTTTCAATAAAGAAAAGATAGCTGTAAAACCTAATGGGATACTAGATAATTTGACTTTACACCATCCCAATGAAGCGGCCAGACATAAACTTTTAGATGTCCTTGGTGATCTTGCACTTATTGGCACGCGTATTCGTGGAAAGGTCATAGCTAATAAACCAGGTCATTATGTGAATACTCAATTTGCTAAGAAAATGGCAAAAATCATTAAGATTGAAAAACGAAACCAGGTGCCTGATGTCGATCTTCATCAGACTCCAGTAAAGGACATCAATCAAATAATGGAAATGTTACCACATAGACCTCCATTTTTATTGGTTGATAAGATTTGGGAATTATCAGACGTCCATGTCATTGGGATCAAAAATGTAACTATGAATGAGCCCTTTTTTGTAGGGCATTTTCCTGGTGCTCCAGTAATGCCTGGAGTGCTCCAAATTGAAGCCATGGCTCAAACTGGAGGGATTCTCGTACTTAGTACAGTTCCTGATCCTGAGAATTATCTTACCTATCTTCTTAAAATAGACAATGTACGTTACAAACATCAAGTTGTTCCTGGCGATACATTAGTATTTAAGTTGGATTTGATCTCACCAATTAGAAGAGGAATATGTCAAATGCAAGGCCGAGCCTTTGCGAATGGTAGATTGGTTTCAGAAGCTGAAATAATGGCTCAAATCGTTAAAGTCAAATAATTATGAATCAACCTTTAGCATACGTTCATCCTGGTGCAAAAATCGCCAAAAATGTTGTCATAGAACCTTTTACAACAATACATAATAATGTGAAAATAGGAGAGGGCACATGGATAGGCTCTAACGTCACAATAATGGAAGGAGCGCGAATTGGCAAGAACTGTAATATTTTTCCTGGAGCAGTTATATCAGCTATCCCACAAGATCTCAAATACAACGATGAGGAAACCACAGTAGAAATTGGTAATAATGTTACAATTCGCGAATGTGTAACAATCAATCGAGGTACCGCAGATAAAATGAAAACAGTTATTGGAAATAACTGCCTCATTATGGCCTACTGTCATATTGCTCATGATTGTATTGTTGGTAACAATTGTATTTTTTCAAATAATAGCACTTTGGCTGGACATATCACTATTGGTGACCATGTGGTTTTAGCTGGAATGACAGCTGTACATCAATTTTGTGCTGTGGGTAATCATGCCTTTGTCACTGGAGGTTCCTTAGTTCGTAAGGATGTACCACCTTTCGTAAAAGCAGCGCGCGAACCGCTTTCATATGTTGGAATAAATAGTGTTGGATTAAGACGAAGAGGATTTTCAACTGAGAAAATTAGAGAGATTCAAAATATTTATAGAATACTCTATCAAAAAAATTATAATAATACTCAAGCATCCGAAATAATTGAAGCCGAAATGGAAGCCACTCCTGAACGTGATGAAATTCTTCAATTCATAAAAAATTCACATCGAGGAATTATGAAAGGATACTTTAAATCAAATTAATATATGGCAAGTACTTCAGATATTAGAAATGGTTTGTGCATCAAGTACAATAACGACATCTATAAAATTGTTGAATTCTTACACGTGAAACCTGGTAAAGGACCTGCATTTGTGCGTACTAAACTTAAAAGTGTGACAACAGGTAAAGTTTTAGACAACACCTTTTCGGCAGGGCATAAAATTGATGAAGTTAGAGTAGAGACTCATAAGTTTCAATATTTATATAGTGAAGGAGAGACTTACCATTTTATGAATACATCCGATTATTCACAGATTGCATTGCAAGAGAGCGCACTTGATGCTCCTGGATTGATGAAAGAGGGCGAGATTGTAACCATTTTGATCAATACCGAAGACAATATGCCATTGTCTGTAGAGATGCCTGCAAGCGTAATTTTGGAAGTCACACATACCGAACCAGGCGTTAAAGGAAATACAGCAACAAACGCAACAAAACCAGCAACGGTTGAAACAGGTGCTTCAGTCAATGTACCTTTGTTCATAAATGAAGGAGATAAAATAAGAATCGAAACCGATAAAGGAACATATAAAGAACGTATTAAGGAATAAACATGAAATTTCCACAACCGCTAACTTTAAAAGAGGTAGCACGTTTAATTGATTGCAAGTATGTAGGTGATGACGACTTCCCGGTTTTGGGAATGAATGAAATTCATGTAGTTAATCCTGGGGACATTGTTTTTGTTGATCATCCAAAATATTATGATAAGGCGCTGCAATCTGCTGCCACTATTGTTCTCATCAATAAAGAAGTAGAATGTCCGGATGGTAAGGCGTTATTGATTTCGGATGATCCATTCAGAGATTTCAATACGCTAACAAATTTCTACAAACCTTTTGTCGCGTCTTCTTCAACGATTTCGGAATCAGCTCGCATTGGTAAAGGAACTGTTATTCAACCTAATTCATTTATTGGTCATAATGTTGTGATTGGACAAAATTGTATCATTCACTCTAATGTAAGTATTTATGATGATTGCGTTTTAGGTGATAATGTCACCATTCATGCAGGTACAGTTTTAGGTTCTAATGCATTTTATTATAAGAAACGGCCAGAAGGTTATGACCGATTGCTTTCAGGTGGACGTGTTGTAATAGAAGATCACGTTGATATTGGCGCTGCCTGCACTATTGATCGTGGTGTCACTGCTGATACAACCATTAAGCAAGGTGCAAAAATCGATAATCAGGTTCAAATTGGCCATGATTCTGTAATTGGGGAGAATTGCCTTATAGCCTCCCAAGTAGGTATTGCAGGTTGTACCATTATTGAGAATGATGTTACCATTTGGGGTCAAGTAGGAATTACCAGCGGCATAACTATAGGTTCTAAAGCGATAATATCTGCAAAAGCAGGAGTGAGTAAATCTCTGGAAGGTGGTAAACATTATTTTGGTATTCCGGCTGACGATTTCAGGTCGAAATACAAAGAGATTGCTGCCATTAGAAAAATACCAGAGATTCTTGAAATATTAAAGGAAAAATAACTAGAAATACTTCAATATTAGTAGTCAAAAAATTACTTTTGCCAAGTCATAAAAAAATAATTTATCTCAAAACAAAATGAGCGTATTAGTAAATAAAAATTCTAAGATTATTGTTCAAGGTTTCAAAGGTAGTGAAGGTACTTTTCAT
>CAYZKX010000013.1:5842-19444 GCA_964479055.1 uncultured Flavobacteriaceae bacterium | reverse complement strand
ATCCCATAGGGTCAAGTGATTATTTTAAAACAAATACCGAAGATCTTCAATTAAAAGCTATCGATCAAAGTATAAATTTAAACTCAAGTGATTATCAAGCTTCTTTAGGCGAACTTCATTTACGATTCAATTCAGGAGATCTCAGTATAAGAAAATTAAAATTGTTTCCTCTTCATGGTGCTCAAGCCATAGCTGACTCCAAAACATATAATGCGGATGTAGTCTCTCTAGAAATTGACGCACTTAATGTACATGGCCTTGATTTTGACGATTTACTTTTAGAGCAGAATATACTGATTGACAGCATCATGATTGATCAAGCCAATGTAGATATTTTTAAAGATAAAAATAAGCCGTTTGATATGAACAAGCGTCCCAAATTGATCCATCAAAAGCTAAAACATTCTAATAATGATATCGCAATTGGCCAAATTTCATTGACAAACAGTTCATTACATTATGTTGAAAAGAACCCAGGTAAAGACAATACAGTAGTTGATCTTACTAATCTTTCTGCACAAATAAATAATTTGGATAATACACAGACCGAAGGGACTGTTGATCCTATGACCATTGCTTTGGAAGGCATTGTTTTAAATGCCGTACCATTTGATATTACCTTAACTTTCTCTGATGTTTTGAAATCGGATTATTTTAGATTTAAAGGTTCAACAGGATCATCAAAATTTGAATCTTTCAATACGGTGTTACTTCCAACCACTGGAATTAAGTTTGAAAGAGGCAATCTAAATGGGATCACATTTAATGGTCAAGGGAATTCATCACGCTCCGAGGGCCAAATGACCATGCTCTTTGACAATCTCGATGCAGCGGTTCTTAAAAAAGATCAACTCGAGGAAAACAAAACCTTTTCATTTTTAGCCAATGCAGCTATCAAAGATTCCAATCCATCAAAAAATGGAAGAGTTTCAGTTGCCGAAATCGAATTTGATCGGACCATGTACAAAGGCTTTGGCAACTATCTCTTTAAAACGGTTGAGTCTGGATTAGTAAATTCTGTTTATCCTTTTGGGGATCGTAAAAAAATCAAAACAAAAAGAAAGAAGGGCAAATAAATTGCTAATTAATCGAGCAACTCATTATTAAAGGTGTATCCTTTATAGCTTATTTTAAAAAGCACACTGTAAAATGACGGGATGAACAACAAAGTAATGACCGTTCCAAAAAGCAGACCCACCATAATACTTACGGCCATACCTTCCCACATTTCACCGCCACTCAAATACAATGGTATGAGCCCAAGAACCGTTGTGAATGTTGCTAATAAAATTGGTCTAAAGCGTTGCAAGCAAGCCGCAATTATCGCATCCTGAGTATTACGTTTCAATTCTGTTTCCTCTATTTGAATGCGATCTATAAGCACAATAGCATTATTTATTACTATTCCTGCCAACGATATCACGCCTAAGAATGGCATAAACCCAAAAGCCTCGCCAAAAACTAATAGCCCTATCACCACACCAATTATTCCTAAAGGTATAGTAGATGCCACCATAACCGTTTTTCTGACAGAATTAAATTGAATAATAAGCAATAATATAATGATAAACCCAGATAAAGGTAGATAACTAACTACCGCTCCCATGTTTTCAGCGGTGTTTTCTGCATCACCACCAAATTTATAGGAGTAACCATCAGGCCATGACTGGGAGAATTCCTCTATCCATGGTCTTATTTCAGACATAATCGCTGAAGCATTCCCATCTTCCCTTAATTCACTACTCACATTAATAGTACGATCAATATCCAATCGCTTAATCTTAGCATATTGCCATTGTGGGTCTATAGTAGCTACTTGCAATAGAGGTATGCTTTTACCTGTAGATTGTGAGTAAATATTAAGTGTTTCAATTGAGGCTAAAGTTTGTTGTTGGCTTTTATCACTGCGCATTAATATAGGAATCGATTTGTCGTCTTCTCTATATTCGCCAGTTTTAAAACCATCAAGCACTGTTTGAAGCGAGGTTGCAATATCTTGACTAGTCACACCAGCTATCTGAGCTTTGCTCTGGTCTATATTTACAACGAACTTTTTACTTTTAGGCCCCCAATCGTCTTTGACATTTTTTGTTCCTGTAATCCCGCTTAGTTTTTGTTTAGTCTGTTCTGATAGTTCAGATAATTTATCTGGATCTTCACCAGATATTTTGATCTCAATTGGTGTTCCACCGCCACCTGATCCTAACAGTCCCACTTTAATATCGGCATTTGGAAATTTCTCAAAACAATACGAATCTAATCGCGAGACCATTTCATTGTTGTAAATAAAATCTGAAGTGTTCACTAACATATGCGCATAATTGGAATTCGCCTCATCAGGAGTATAGCCCAAATCATATGATGAAGGACCCTCACCTATGTAAGCAGACCAATCCGTAATTCCGTTTTCTCTTTGATCGTTGACCATAAGTGAATCTCGCATGAATTTTTCAATTTGTGCTACTAGATCTTGAGTGTTTTCAATTCGTGTACTTTCCGGTAGATTTATATCAACAGTAATCATATTTCTATCACTATCTGGAAAGAATACGAATGCAATTTTAGTAAACCCATATAAAGAGAGTATAAATAGTCCAACAATTCCTAATAGGACTATGCGTTTATAAGCCAGTGCCCAAAGAATTAGATTTTTATAATAGACCTTTAACTTCTCAATTGTTCGATCAATTAAACTGGGATCCTTCTCTCCTTTTGGTGTGATTCTTAAGAATAAAACACAAAACAATGTAATTACCGTAAGCGCTAGAATCCAAGAAGATAATAGAGCTAACGAAATAACCACAAATATTGGACCTACAATATCTCCCATGGTAGATTCAGCGAGATAGAATGCTAAAAAGGCAGCGGAAGTAGTAAGTGTCGAGATCAATAATGGTGTGAATAACTCACTAACTGCATCTATTGCTGCCTGTTTGGCTGCAACACCTTTTTCCATTTTAACCATAATAGTCTCTGCAACCACAATTGCATTATCCACCATCATCCCCAAAGCCATAATCAATGCCGCTAAGGTCACCTGATTCAATCCCATATCAATCACACCCATTAACATCAATGTCATAATTGTAACCATTGGGATCAAACTGGCGATGATGGCACCAGTACGCAATCCTAAAAAGATCAACATTACTATGAGTACTATTGAAATAGATTGCATGAGATTAACAATAAAATCACTGATTTTAACATCAATATAAGTATCTAATGATGCCAATCGTTGAAGTTCTAAACCAACTGGTAGACGCTCTTGCCACTCTGCAATTACCGAATTTATATCAGCGCCCAACTGAATGATATTTGCACCTTCCTTTAAACTTACGTGCATTGAAATGGCATCCTTACCATCTACAGTTACAATTTGATTAGGAGGGTCAATATATCCTTTTTTAACGGTTGTTATATCACCTAAATAAACTACTTGGGCACCATCTTCACCAACTGGAACTAACATCCTTTCAATTTCCCTAACAGAGTTAAAATTACCTGTAGGTTCTAAGATCACACGTTCATTCTCTAAATTTACTTGACCTCCAGAACTCAAAATATTAGTAGAGGCTATAACACTCTGTAAAATTGAAGATGAAAGGCCATACTCTTTCAATCGGGTATTGTCAAATTCAACAAAGATCCGTTCTTCTTGTACACCTCCTAATTCTACTTTAGCGGCAAGATCAAGTTTAATCAGATCATCTTTGATATCATCGACATATTCTTTGGTTTCGGCATAGCTAAATCCATCAGTTATTAAACCAACAGCGATACCAAAAACTTCACCAATTCCATCATCATCCAAATCTGGCACAACATCTGCCGGTAAACCTTCTATTTTATCCAATTTTCGTCTTAATCTATCCCAAACCGGTTGAAGGTCTTCTGGTTTAACCTCATCTTTTAGTTCAACCGAAACAACAGACAGTCCAGATCGCGAAGTGCTTGTAACTTCTTTTAGTTCTGGCAATTCCTGAGCCACTTTTTCAACTTTGTCCGTCACTAACAACTCTACACGCTCCGGACTTGCTCCTGGAAATGAAGAAATTACATTAGCCACACGAACGGTGTAGGGTGGCATACTATCTCGTGATAGTGATTGGTACATGACCAATCCCATGAGCACAATTGTAGCTAAAACTGTGAAGGTTATTCTATTACGTTCTATTGAAAATTGGGCTAGATTCATTCAGGTTAATTTAGTTTTACTTCTTGACCATCTAGAAGCGTTTGTAATCCTGCTGTAGCTATTTTTTGCCCAGACTCAAGACCAGAAATCACTTCAAAGCCCTCAAGTGTTAATTCACCAATCTCAATAGTCTGCTTTTTGACTACAGACTTCTCATTACTGCCTTCAATTAGAAATACAAATCGACCATTACTGTCTTCGCCAACAGCATTGGCTGGTACAACGAGTTTTTTAGCCGAATCAGCTTCATCAACAAATTCAAAGGTGACATTGGCTGCCATTCCACTTTTTATGCGGTCGTCTTTATCGGCTATTGTAACGGTAACAGGATAGGTTGATGTGTTTCTATCTAATGCTGGCGCTACTTCATTTACCACAGCCTTAAATGTTTCATTGGGAATTGCAGTAAATGAAACTTTCACCTCCATATCCTTCCTTACTTTATTTATGATACTTTCAGGTAATCCAATTGAAATTTCAATAGCAGTACCTGCATTTAGCACGGCTATTTCCTGGCCTGGACTAACATTTTCATCAACCTCAGCAACTACACTAGCAATAACACCATCTTCAGGAGCATAGAGATAACCAAAACGAATCTGTTCCTGTTGAATTTCCACACTTCTCTTGGCTGATTCAAAACTCGCAATAGATGTTCTGTGTGAGTTTTTGGCCGCTTCGTAATCACTTAAGGAAGCACTTCCTTTTTCATAAAGTGTACGTACACGATTTAAATTCAACTTAGCTGTATTCATTTGCGATTCTGAACTGTTCTTGGTCTCAATTGCCGACTCATAATTCAATCTGGCTTGTACATTATCTAAACGAGAAAGCAATTCTCCTTTTTTAACTACCTGACCAACTTTCATATTTAATTCTGTGATGATTCCAGTGTTTCTAAAACTCAGAGTAATTGTTTTCTCAGTTTGAGCAGTCCCACTAAAATCACGTACTTTTTCACCTCCTAAAAAAGCCACTTCGGTATATTTTACTGGACGTATTGCTATTTCCTTAGGCACTTCTTCTTTTTTACAGGCAGTCAAAAAAACTAAACCTGCAAAACCAATACTTTTTATAATCTTACTTATATTAAACATAGTCATGTATTAATCTTGATTACTCGTAAATTCTAAAAATCGCTGAATAAAAGCCTGTCGTTCTTCTTCTGTTTGTAACAAAAAGAACTGACCTAAATAGCGCTCTAACTGTAAGGAACTCAGTAAATAATTATACACTGCATTTGTTCTTGACAGTTGTGCTTGTAAATAATTATTCTGGGCGTCTAGCAACTGAACAATATTTACCGCACCATTGGCGTACGACGTTTGAGTTAGTTCTAACGCCTCTTCAGCTGTTCGCTCTGAAACTTCAGACAACTGAATATTCGAAATTTGATTCACCAACTGTAAAACGCCATCATTAACATTTCGTTCAATGTTCAATTTAACATCTCCTACAGTAGTGTTCAATTGTTCCTTTTGAATTGAGGCAATCTGTTTATTGATATTTTGTTTATTCTGATTTATTATGGGTAAGGTTACACTTAGTCCAACCGTGTAATATCCTTCAGGTGGTCTTGTAAAAATTGGTGGGAATTCTGTGCCAACTCCAGATCGTGAAAATTCTTGATTATATTGACCTTGAAGACCAATATCAGGTAAAAATCGTCCTCGTCCATAAAGAATTTCTGAACGTTCTGCTGCTTGTATATTGTAATCAAGTGCTCTCAATTCCGGTGCATTGGCTATACCTTCCTGAACTAGGAAATCTATAAACGGTTGTCTGAGCCTTGGGTCGTCCAGATAGACCCCAATGGTTTTATAGCTATAGTTGCTAAAGATTCCTTCTTCTAGCTCGGCTTCATCGACGTCAATTTTATAGTTCAATGAGTTATTTAATATTTGATTTAAAGCATTAAATGATTGTTCCATGCGGTTGACAGCCTCAATCATCTCTTGGGTGTTTTGAGCCATTTCACTCCTAAATCTAAGCACATCGGATTTTCCTGATTGACCGGCTTCGAAATTCTGCTCTGCAATTTTCAAGTTGTATTTTGTGAGTTCAAGGTTTTGACCTTGAATTGCCGTATTGGCTTTTAAAATAAGGGCATCAAAATATGCTTGTGCAGCGCTAAATACGGTATTTAACTCTTCACTATTATAATTCTCCTGCTGCGCCATCTGGAGTGCTTTCTGAATACTAATATTGGCGTTGACATCATTTGAGAATACCAATTGATTTAAAGTTAGGTTACCATTGGTAGTAAATTCGGGATTCTGACCATTGGATGCCTCAGCTAATGCAGGATCTACATAGCTGCCAGAAGCTGACACATTAATATCTGGGATGTAATCACTTTTGGCAAAACGAACGTCCTGTTCATTAAGTTGAACCTCTTGTCTAAACGTTTGTAAGTTCAAATTTTCGGCAATTGCCTCACGCATAACCTCAACTAGATTGTACTTCTTTTCGGCCGTTTGCTTTTCTGGGTTACCAATAAAATTTGTAGAAGCAATTAAACTGTATTTTAAGGGAACACCTATTTTATCGGCAGTATTGAAATTAACTGTAAGCACCCTCTCAATATTCATTTGAGTAGGGACATCAGATAAATTTCCACCGTTAACTACTGTTTCTACACTTAGTGCAATGCGCCTAAAGAACTGATTGATCTCACTTTGGTCATGGCTAGTAGCCATAATACCCAATTCCACATCTTTGGCAGGAGTATTGGTAAAAGATGGTATTTTTTTAACAATAAGTGAATCGGCCAATTCAACGATCTCGTCATCGTTTAAATAGAAACCGCCTGCCATATAAGCAGCATCGAAAGAATCAACACCTGTAATTATATCTTCTAGGGTTTCAAAAGGCAATATTGTAAGATTAAGGTCTAGTGCTGTTCCTATTTCATCAAAGGTTTCCTCTAGTGGTTGATTTTCAGCAAAAGGTTTTTCAACAATTATTGCAACGCTTTTTGGATCAGCTAGTTGTTGTAATAATTTGAGGTCTTCAGTATAAGACTGCGATGTAATAATTGAAGTGTAATTAGAGATTTGAGAAGTTGGGCTAATATCCTGCCCTTTGAGCAATTCTTTACTTAACGATCCAAAAACGATAGTGGGTTTTGGATATGTTGTTTCATTGGCAATAACGTTATTGTTAACAACGCCAAATGCAATAATGATATCGATTTCATCTGAAACATATTTATCATAATTTTGCTTTGCTTTTGTATTATTAAAGTCATTAACAAGACGATTGGCTTTTGAAAATTCAACAATCGCATCTTCACCAACAACTCTAATTATTTCTGTTTCTAAGCCATCTAAAAGACCCTCAATTTCGGGATTAATTTTATCCAATAAGAATCCAACGGTATAGGTTGGGGTTTGTGAATGCGTAAAAAAGGAGCCAAAAACGACTACAAAAAGAATAAGAATCCGACGCATTAAATAGCAATTTTTAGTTGAGCCTTAAAAATAAACTAATTTTTTGAATTTAAGATTGTTATAGTCTAACATTAGAACCCATTGATTTATATGAATCTAGGTATTAGGATGACATGATCAAATTGAAAATTCTAAGGCCAATCAAATAACCTGAACCAAGTACAATTGGGTAAATAATGAATAACCATAAAATATTTAAAATACCTATTTCTGAAATTGTTTTGAAGCCAGATGATTTAAGTTGATTCAAGAAATCATACCAGGTCATAATTGAAAGGCTAGCAGCAATGATGTTGGCCACAATTGCTACGATCAAAATGGCAATCCCAATAATATATAATTTTAGCATGATTAAAGTTAGCAAAACTCTTAAAACGAAAAAAGCCGAAACATAGGTTTCGGCTTAATCTTTATTGCCTATTAATTATTTCAAATCATTTATAATTGAAAGCGCCTCTTTAACCAAGGCTTCAATTTTAGGATAATCGAATTCCCCATGATCGTCTTTTACCATTAACTTTGAACCCATTCCTACGCAAGTGGCGCCAGCTTGAAACCAATTAGTTAAGCTTTCTTTGGTTGGTGATACACCACCAGTAGGCATTATCATAGTCCAAGGTTGTGGAGCCTTAATTCCTTTTATAAAGCCAGGTCCATAGACTCCTCCCGGAAATAGCTTTACAATTTCACAGCCAAGTTCTTCGGCCCTAGCAATTTCAGTCAATGATCCACAACCTGGGGACCAAAGCACTTTTTTTCTATTACAGACTATGGCAATATCCTCTCTAAGCACAGGTGTAACTATAAAATTTGCCCCCAATTGCATATACAAAGAAGCAGTTCCAGCATCAGTAACCGAGCCAACTCCTAGTATCATTCCTGGAAGATCACTAAGCGCGTATTTATTTAGTTCACCAAATATCTCGTGCGCAAAATCGCCGCGATTAGTAAATTCTAACAATCGTGCGCCACCATCATAACAAGCTTTTAGAACTTTCTTGCTTACCTCTAAATTATTATGATAAAACAATGGAACCAAGCCTGTGTTTATCATAGTTTGCCCAACCTCTAATCTGGAATATGTTGCCATTTTTCTTTTCTTTACTATCGTGCTACGCGTCCAGAGGCATCTCCAGACATTAATTTCTCAACTTCTGCAACGGTAACCAAATTAGCATCTCCTTTTATTGTATGTTTCAAGCATGATGCTGCCACGGCAAAGTCAAGTGCTCTTTGGTCATCTTTTGGATAAGTTAGGAGTCCATAGATTAGTCCTCCCATAAAGGAATCGCCACCTCCTACTCGATCAACTATATGTGTGATTTGATATTCAGAGGATTTAAACATTTTTGTACCATCATACATTACTCCAGCCCATGTATTATGAGATGCTGAAATAGAACCTCTTAAAGTTGTAATCACTTTTTTTGCTTTTGGAAATTTTTTCATCATTTGCTCACATACCGATAAAAAAGCCTCAGCCTTTACATGTTCGCCTTGGGTAGTAATATTTAAGCCTTCTGGTTTTATGCCAAAATGTTTTTCTGCATCTTCTTCATTGCCTAAAATAATATCACAATAAGAAGTGAGCTCTGTCATGATGGCTTCTCTATCACCACCATACTTCCAAAGTTTAGCTCTATAGTTCAGGTCTGTTGAAATTGTTATGCCTTTTGTACTAGCTATTTTTACGGCCTCGACACACGCATCAGCTGCACCTTGAGAAATTGCAGGTGTGATTCCTGTCCAATGAAACCATGTAACACCATCAAGAACCTTGTCCCAATCTACCATTCCTGGCTTGATTTCAGACATTGCTGAATAGGCGCGATCATAAACTACTTTACTTCCTCTGCTAACTGCACCAGTTTCTAAGAAGTAAATACCCAGTCTTTCACCTCCATAAATAATATTATCCACGCCAACGCCACGTTTTCTCATTTCCATCATTGCACACTTGCCTAGATCATTCTCTGGTAGTCGAGTTACAAAATCTACTGGTATGCCATAATTAGCTAGAGATACAGCAACATTGGATTCACCTCCCCCATAAATAATATCAAAATGTGAAGCTTGCGAAAATCTTAAGTGTTCTGGCGGTGCTAAACGAAGCATAATCTCACCAAAAGTGACAACTTTCATTATTCTCTTCTCTTAAAGTTAGTTCAAATATACTATATTCCTAATGCCTGTCCTCCACCAATCTGGATAGTCTCAGCTGTTATAAAAGCTGCGTCATCACTTGCCAAAAATGAAATAACAGAAGCCACATCTTCAGGCTGTCCTAATCTGCCTAATAAAATATTGTTCTTCCAGGAGGCGAAAACTTCAGGTTTTGTTGATTTTATTTGAGCGTGAAATGGTGTATCAATAGTTCCAGGTGATACTGCATTCACTCGAATCCCATATTCGGCTAGATCTTTTGCCAAAGCTCTAGTTATTGAATGAACTCCTGCCTTAGATGTTCCATAAATTCCCGCACCTGGTCCTCCTGCAGTCCAAGCTGCATTAGAAGTGAAATTAATTATAGTAGAATTATCTCCTTTTTTCAAGTAGGGTATAGCAGCTCGTGACGCATAAAACACAGAATCAAGATTAAGTGCCATTACAAATCTGTAAAAATCAGTCGTCATATCTTCAAATCTAGATCTACCACCTAATCCGCCAGCATTATTTACTAGTACGTCTATACGACCATATTTTTCGCCAATTTTTTTTATGCTTGATGCTACTGCCTCTTCATTAGTAACATCAAAACCATAATATTCGGCATTGATACCTTGACTTGCAAGTTCTTTTATTCTCTCGGCACCTTTTTCATCTTCTATACCGTTAAGAACTACCGTATAGCCATCCATTCCCAATCGCCTTGAAACTTCAAAACCTATTCCACCAGTAGCTCCTGTAATTACGGCTACTTTACTACTATTATCACTCATATTATTAGTATTGTTTTTTTATGTTGATTAATTAATTTTATTCTCTACCAGTCTTACTTTTTTAATAAAAAAGAAAATTGAAATTACTGCTAGTACGACAGATAAAGTTATTGCAATAAATGCAGGTGTATAAGATCCACCTTTAGTTATTGTACCAATAAACCAATTCATTATTATAGGCGAGACTGCTGCTATTGTGCCTGCTAATCCAGCTAATGTTCCTACTGAAGGGCCCTTAAATAGATCACTAGATAAAGTTTGAATATTGCCTATCGCAAATTGAAAGCCAAATAATGCCACTCCTGCCAAGTAAATAAATGTCATATAGTTCGAATCGTTAACAAATAGAATAATTGAGACAAATCCAACAATTATTAATAAACTACCCAATACGATACTTGCCTTTCTCCCAACATCTACATTAGTGCGCTTTATTATTGCTTCGGTAAACATACCTCCTAATATTCCACCAGCCGCTGCCATCAAATAAGAGATCCACATTGTTACTCCAATTTCTTCGATACTTAGTCCAAATTTCGAATTCAAATAAATGGGCATCCAGCCTGCAAAAAACCACCAAATAGGTTCAATAAAAAATCTACAAAATAGGACGCCCCAAGGTTGCTTATAACTTAATATTTTACCTACGCTTAAACTTTTAGCTCCTTTAACATCTACATCGTTATTTTTGAGGCGATCATTAAGAATTAGATCTCTTTCCTTTTCGGTTATCCATGGATGATCTTCAGGTTTTGATTTATTAAGTACAAACCAAGGCACAACCCATAAAAGCCCTACAACTCCTAATATAACATAGGTCATTTTCCATCCAAACTGCGCATATAAAAACACAATAACAATTGGTGCAATAACATTGCCTATCGAAGCCCCAGAATTAAAAATACCCTGAGCCAATGCCCTTTGTTTCACAGGAAACCATTCTCCATTGCTTTTTACTGCACCTGGCCATAAGCCAGCTTCACCTAGTCCAAGAAGTCCTCGAACAATAGATAATGAAACAATACCTTTTGCTACGGCATGGAATGCAGCTGCCGCTGACCAAACCACTATAGAAAGTATAAAACCAATTCTCGTTCCTATTTGGTCGTACAATCTTCCTGATAAAAACTTACTAGCTGCATAGGTAACCATAAAAATGTTTAGCATGAGCGCATAATCAGAATTGTCCATACCCAGATCTTCACCCATTTGTGGCCAAAGCAAAGCAAACGCAGTTCTATCAATATAATTTATTACCGTGGCTACGAAGATTAAGCCAATAATCCACCAGCGAAGTCCTTTAATTTTCATACAAATTGTTTACCGAAATGGTTTTAACTATCAATTACCATTATCATTAATATTTACATTATAACAGTACTGATACAGGGCATGAAAGTGTGCTTTCATTTTTTGTTTAGCCAATTTTGGGTCTTTGGCTAAAATAGCATCGAATATTTCTTGATGTTCTTGAATCCCTCTAAACGCCAAATCACTATCACAAACATGAAATTTCTCGAAATTAGTAATTATACCTGGGGTAATTATTAGCATAAAATTATTCATAGTACTATTGCCACTAGCTTTAGCAATTGCCAAATGAAATAATAAATCCTCTTGAACGGCATCTTCCCCTTTTCTAACCTTTGTTGAATATGCATCCAAAGCATTTCTCATGGCTATAATATCAGCATCTGTTCTTCTTAATGCAGCCAATCTAGCCGTTTTAAGCTCTAAAAGAATTCTAGTTTCTACTAACGATCTAAAATCAGGATTTTCTAGCCTCAAAATGTCCTCCATCATACCGTTCAAAGCAACGATTCCGATGTTTGCCACAAATGTGCCACTTTGTGGAATCGACTTTAACAATCCATAAAATTCAAGTTTCTGAATGGCTTCCCGAATATTGTTTCTTGAAACTTCAAATTTTTCAGAAAGCATTCTTTCGGAAGGCAATTTATCTCCAGGCTCTAAATTTTTATAATTTATTAAATCTCTAATTTTTGAGATTATTAACTTTTGTAGTGTAAAATTTTCGGTGTTATTGATGACTTCTAACTTCATACTTAACACGCTGAATGTTATTTAACAGTATACTAGTTATAAAAATAATGTGAAATAAATTAATAAAAGCTTTTAAATTTTGTCAAAACTTTACTGATCACAAATGACCAGTAAAATTTTAACAACCAATTCTAATTCAAACTAATCTAAAATATACTTAATGACTAACTTCTAATTCATAATATCTTACTTTGGAAAATGATCCTTCATCTCTCGATTGAAAATAGTTTCCAGCTTTAAAGTAATTTTCGAATATTCCCCATCGCCTCATATGAATATTTTCATATACCTTAAACTCACTATTATTAAGAACCACTACCAATTTTCCTTTAGAGGCTCTAACTTCTAAAGTAAATTTTCGAAAACCAACTTCCTGCTCAAAATTGAACCCCTCATCATCACCCCAAGCTTCCTTGTGCAGTATTGCGGTATCTGATGCATTTATATTTTTTAGCACTTTGGTTTTAACGCGTATCTTCCCTTTATCCCAATAAATTTTTAAAATAGGAGGTGCGTTGTTATCTTTTTGGCCAATTAAATCGCGTTGCTCGTTTGTCAATCGTCCATGAATTTGCATGATAATGGTACGATGATATTTACCATCAGAATCTCGAGTTGATTGATCCATTGCTAATTTCCCTTTTAAAACACCACCTTGTTCAAATGTCCAATTCACATTATCATCCCCTGGAACCATGTGCTCTCTTAATTCTGTTCTTGAATACTTCGTATTACTTGTTGTAGTTTTAGTTGGCATGGCATGAAAAACAATTGCTCCTTTTGTAGAATCTATATACATATAAGGCTTGGCTTTTTCATTATTTGCAAAATCCATAATCTCTGGAGACTCAATCTCAAATGGCTTACCTTCTTCGTTAGCAATCGGTAATGTAACTTTCCAGTGACTCAAATCGATCTTTGGTAATTTGTACTTCTTTTTTTTCTTCTT
>CAYZKX010000013.1:0-5742 GCA_964479055.1 uncultured Flavobacteriaceae bacterium | reverse complement strand
CTTCTTTTTTTTCTTCTTAATATTTTGTTTTTCCGTTTTAGTTTCCGATTTGGTCACATCCCCATTCTCGTTTTGAGAGGCTGCACTAACAGTAAGAAATACTATTAATAAAATCGATGTAATTTCTTTTCGGAATTTAAACATAGTTTAGTACTCTTTTATATTTTGATTTTAGTACCATCCAGTTTGAATTATAAACTGGATGGTCTTAATGAAAACAACTATTTGGTTAAAATATTAGTCTGTAATTTCAACGTTATCAAACCTTGCTGATCCAACTACATTTCTTACATATATAACAATCTCTCCTGTTGAAGCTGTAAATTGAAATGTGTAAGTCTCATAACTAGTAGTAGCCATAATTTCCATATAGCCATCTATTGAAGGATCTGAAGTGGAGGCATTAATACCAGTTTCATCGGCAATTTCATTATTTAATATGAAAACTTCAGGAGTCAACCCATCAGTATCACCTTTGGCATCAATTGAGAAGGTATATGTTTCTCCAGCCTGAACGGTTACTACTTGATACAAACGACGACCTGGTTCATCCAATTTTGCGCCTCTTGTACCATTATTTCCTTCGCTTGTAGAACCTGCTTGCTCACTATTATCACCATAGAACCCTTCTAGCCAAGAATCCAATGCTCCATTGTCCCAAAGTGGATCATATGGACTAGGGATTGTATTACCATCATTATCAACAACAGTACTATTAGGTGTCATATCCCAGGCATCTGCATTATCTCCAGTGTTAACTGTATATTCATCAAAAGTTCCATTGAGTACCTGGACAATAAATCCTTGTGCTACAACTAGTTGCGCTGTTTCTTGATCCATTGCCCCTGTTACACTATAAGCAGTAAGAGTTACATCATAAATACCATCTGCTTCATAGGTATGAGTAGGATTCATTCCTGTAAATTGAAAACCGTCTCCAAATTCCCACAATAGCATTACTGCATCTATAGATGCATCTGTAAACATGAAAGTTTTATAATCATCTGGATCTACTTCATACGTGAAAGCTGCAGTTACAGGCGCTTGAATATCAATTGTCTGAGTTAAAGAGTTAGAAAGATTAGCCTCGTTTGTAGCTACTAATGTTACCTCATAAACATCATGTGTATCATATACATGTGTTGGAGATTCCTCAGTTGATGTATTACCATCACCAAAATCCCACAAATAGCTTACCGCACCAGTTGAAGAGTTATTAAACGTGTATTCTAAATAATTTGCTTCGCTCTGCACTGAACTAAAACCTACTGATGGTGGTACTGCTCCATCTGCTCCAACGTCAATTGTAAAATCATCCAATCTTGCCTCAACAGGACCATTATAAAAGTATATAGCTATTGTGTTATTCATTCCTGAATTAAATGAAACAGAAGATTGAACGTATACAGATGGATCTTCAGTATCGTTTACAGTTACAGACGCAATGGTTGCATCAATGGCCTCTTGAGGTGTTTCGGGAGATCCATTTTCAGTAACTCCTAATACTGCAACAGTTAGCCAAGGATCAGTAGCATTATCTAGCATCGTGTAATAAAATCTAAGATCGTAATTTGTATCAGGTTCAACCGTAATTTCTTGATACCCAATCCGTGTTTGATCATTAGGTAACTTAGCACCTTGATCTCCAAATGTTACCGGGCTTCCAGTAATTTGAATAACACCACCTAAATCACTATTTCTCCATGAGTCTCTTCCGTCTCCACCACCTCCAGGTAAAGTATTATCTTCAAATCCAGGCTCTAGAATGACTGGTTGAAATGGCCCTTCAACTACTAATACTTCAATAGTTATTGTATCTTCAGCTCCTAATGCATCCATAGCCTTTAAAGTTACAGGATAGGTGCCTTCTCCATCTTCAAATGTATATGTTGGATCTTGCTCAGTTGAGGAATCTCCTCCACCAAAATCCCATGAAAATATTGTTGATTCATCCGATAGATTTGTAAAATTAATCGTTCTAAAATCGTCTATAGAAGAAGCATAAGAGAAATTAGCTTCTGGTGGTTCAGTGTCCTCCATTGAATTTGCATCAGGCAAATCATCTCTAAATAAGTCTGGACTACAACTTACAATAAAGAAGGTAGCAATTGCAAAGCTTGCCATCAATATTGATGTTTTATTGAAAATATTTATTTTATTTTTCATAATTAGATTATTTAAGAATTAATAGCCAGGATTTTGTGTTAAAAGCCCACCACTTAAATTTATTTCTCTTGCAGGAATAGGCAATAATAATGCTCTAGCCGTAAAGACATATCCTCTATCATCAGCATGCGCACCTAGTACAGACTCAGCTACACCAAATCTCAATAGATCATACCATCTCTGATTTTCAAACGCCAACTCCACTCTTCTTTCAGTTAAAAGAGCATCTTTTGATACAGCAGACACAGGATCAGTTAAACCAGCTCTATCTCGAATTTGTTGAAATGAATTCAAGGCACTTGGATCACTTGTTGAAGCACTGGCTCCCATAATTGCTTCAACATGCATTAATAATACATCAGCATATCGAAGAGCGATGTAATCATTCCCTGCATCTCTAGCGCTACCTCCATAAGTTGGAGGTGAAATAGAAATATCAGATCCATCAGGTAAATACTTTATAACCTCATTATCATCTGGACCTAAAAAACCAAGGTTAGTAATAGAAACAGCAGTTCTATTTCCGCCAAATGACGCAAAATCATTAAAAAGATTTAAATTGACAATATTCTGCCCATCTTCTCTTCCTTGACGGAAGGCTGATGTAAACTCTGAAGAAAAACTCTGACTTTCAAGAGCGTTAGCAGTATCATATTGAATAGCGAATATGATCTCACTATTTAATTCAGAATAAAACACATCATAAAAATTATCCATGAGGCTAAACTCACCACTAGAAATAATAGCTTGACATAATTGTTGAGCGCTTGAATAGTCAGGGCTTGGCAATGTTAAATAAACTTTAGCCAATATACCTTGAGCCGCTGCTTTTGAGGCTCTTGCCTTATGTGTGTTATCTAATACTGCAACAGCTTCCTGTAAATCTAAGATTATCTGCTCATAAATTAGAGCTTCAGCAACACGTGTAAAAAGAGCTTCGGTATCTTCAGGGCCTACTACTGTAGTCACTAAAGGCACATCGCTGTATAACCTAACCAAATTAAAATAGGCATAAGCTCTTAAAAATTTTGCTTCGGCTGTATAGCGCGCCTGATTACTTTCATCAGCAACATCAATGTAGTTCAAAACATTATTCGCTCTAAAAATTACTTGATACATAGATTGCCAATAGTCCTCTGATTCAACGTTATTAGCATTAACTACATAACGATGAAAATCTGATTTCGAACCTTCTAATGTTGCATTTCTTGTATTATCGGTTCTATGCTCTGTTAGTAAATGTTCAAATTGTACACCTCTATTGGCACGACCAATATTCGTTTCTGTATTTTCGTTTACACCCTGTAGTGCATCATAAATTCCTATTATTCCTGCTAGCACGTCCGCATCTGTTTCAAAAAATGACTCCACTGCTACTGCTGTTTCGGGTAGTGGGTTTAAAAACTCATCTACATCGCAGGAAATAATAAACAGCCCTGTAATTACCAAGAATAATTTGTTTATTTTTTTCATGATTTATTTTTTTAAAAATTAACATTTATACCGAATGAAACGGTACTGTAAATTGGTGTTCCAGCTCTCTGAGACCCGTAGGCTCTAGGATTATTACCATCAACATGTTCAGGATTAAACCCATGATAATCATCAGCTGTTATATATATCAAGTTTTGCCCAGAGGCATAAATACGTAGACTAGTTAATCCTAATTTTGAATATATATCAGAAGGCATATTATAGCCAAGAGTTACATTTCTTAACGACCAATAATCCGCACTTGCAATAACTTCGCTTGTTAATACCTTTTCCTGAATAAATGATTCATGAGGTACCAATCCATCAGCTACAGCCTGTGCCTCGCCACCACTTCGTGTTCTATTGCCAAACCAATTATAAAAATATTGATCTCCAATGTTATTTACCTGTGCACCCATACTACCTTGCATCATAAATGATAAGTCAAAACCTTTATATCTAAACTCATTTGTAAAGCTATATATCAAGTCTGGATAAGGATCTCCTAAAATAGTCTTGTCTGCGTCTGTAATAATACCATCGCCATTAAGGTCCTTAACTATAGTGTCATCAGCCTGACCATTTATCCTATTCCACGGATTATCAACATAAGTTGTTCTGAAATCAGTATCATTGTATGCTTCAGTATCTACTACATACCCCCAGAAAGATGAAATAGGTTCACCAACTCGATTGATCCATTGTGAATTTCTTCCATAAGTATCTTCTATTAATGCATTATTAGAATCTCCAAAACTTAACAATTCATTTTCATTAGTAGAAGCAATTAAAGTAGTACTCCATGAAAAATTTTCATTAACTATATTTTTACTTCTTAATTCCAGCTCCCATCCTCTATTTTGTACTTTACCAAGATTTACAATACCTTGTTGAAATCCAGTAACATAAGAAACGGGATCATTTAATAATAGTTTATCACTTGTTCTTGTATAGTAATCTAAAGATCCAGTTATTCTGTTATTCAAAAATCCGAAATCTACTGCAGGGTTAAATTCTTCTGATGCTTCCCATTGTAATAATGTATTTGCTATATTAAGCGGTGATACTCCAGGTGCAATATTTCCATCAATAATTGCATTGGTATTCTCTAATAAAGCCAAATAAGGATATAAGTTTACGTTATCATCACCAACGTTAAAATTCTCAGCTCCAGTAAATCCATAGCTTACTCTTACTTTTAATAAACTTAACCAATCAACTTCGCTTAAGAAATTCTCATTATGAGCATTCCAGCCTACTGAAAAGGCTGGGAAATTACCCCACTTAGAATTAATTCCAAATACCGAACTCCCGTCGCGTCGATAAGAAACCGAAGCCAGATATTTATTATCGTATGCATAATTGACACGTGCAAAATAACCTATCTTATTTTGTTCGGTATTTACTTCTTCAAATTCGGAAATTGAAGTAGCACCTTCTAAATTCTTAAGTAAATCATTTGTATAACCCACACCTGTGATATCACTATTTTCAATAGTTCTATGCTGTATTGTTGCCCCTACAACAGCCGTTACTTCATGTTTACCATTAAAAACCTTATTATACGTTATGGTATTATCTGAAATTATTCTATTTCTTTGTCTGTTTTGTAAATTATATTGAGATCTACTTGCGCCTGCAGCATGATAATTTGTTCCATCCCAACGTGTTCTTTTTCTTTGCTCCAAGGTAATTCCAAGATTGGTTCTTGCGGTAAGACCATCAATTATTTCATAACTCAAATATGTAGATCCAAATAGTTTGGTATTATACTCATAATGTTCTCTTTCTACATATTGCTGATAAGGATTAGAGTCTCCAGAAGTACGTGGTCTTTCGCCACTGCCATCACCATCCAAATCCAAATTAACCAAATGATTCTCCCAAAAATAATCACCTACTCCAACATCAGGATACACATCTCTATTTATAAATTGAAGGGTTTCCTCAGTGTGATAAATTGGCAACCAAGGTGATTGACGAATAGGATTATGAATTGAGGTTGGTAATCTTCGTTGCTTTGAATAAGAAGGAGTGGCTCGTATACCAAATTTTAATTTATCTGAAATTTTAGTATCCACCTTTATATTACCAGTATACAAT
>CAYZKX010000012.1:0-19691 GCA_964479055.1 uncultured Flavobacteriaceae bacterium | reverse complement strand
ACCCGCGACCCCCTGCGTGACAGGCAGATATTCTAACCAACTGAACTACCAGACCAAGTGTCTTACCAATTTTGGTGCTAACTACAGTTAGACTTTAAAGACATTGTTACCATTCGTTCCTTTAGAATTGCTTCTTAAGGCGGATGCAAATATACATTGTGGTTTTTTATATCACAACTATTTTAATCGATTTTTTATACGCTTAACCTTAGACAAATTTTTGACGTTCTACCATAAACGAAGTCAATATTTTATTGAACCCTTCATTGATATTGGCCTCTACATATTTAATTTGATATTGCCCACATTTTAAGCGTATGGTATTGAAGTAATCGGCTACAGCCTGGTGATAATTCTCCTTAATATTTTCGGCATATAGATTGACATGTTCTCCAGTTTCTACATCTACAAAACGTTTTGGTCTATTGTCAAAATCAAACAGCTCTTCCTTTTCCTTATCAAACACATGAAATAATATCACGTCGTGTTTATTGTATTTTAAATGCCGTAAAGCATCGAATAATTTATCATCTTCAATATTGGCCTCAAACATATCAGTAAACAAGAAAATCATCGAACGCCTGTGGATTTTTTCGGCAATTTGATGCAAATACTCATACGTTTTTGTGGCTTTATTCATTGGTGGTTTTGCCAATATGGAATCTAATTGATTGAGCAACATCCTATGGTGACGTTCACTTCCTTTCTCGGAAGTATAAAAGTCAAAGGCATCACTATACACACTCATTCCTACAGTATCACGCTGCCTTTTAAGTATATGCATTATTGAGGCCGTAGCCAACGCTGTAAATCCTATTTTATTTAATGCATCAATACTATAATTTTTGATTTGAGGATAGTGCATTGAACTACTATTATCAATAATGAGATGGCAACGTAAATTGGTCTCTTCATCATAGCGTTTGGTGTAGAGCCTATCCGTTTTTGCATAGTGCTTCCAATCTATATGGCGTGTGCTTTCTCCTTGATTGTAGATCTTGTGTTCGGCAAACTCTGCAGAGAATCCGTGAAACGGACTTTTATGCATACCGGCAATAAAACCTTCCACCACCTGTTTTGCCAGGAGCTCTAAATTTTTAAACCCAGAGGTTTGATGTAGTTCTTGCTGCAGATTCATATATATCGAAACTAAAAAAGGTTTGCCATACAGGCAAACCTTTGTGGTAATTTTATGATTTTTAATTTCAGCCTAAGACGCTAAAAGTGAATCTAATGCTTCTGAATACGCATTTTTAGGAGCCACACCTACTTGACGGCCCACAACTTCTCCATTTTGAAATACCAAAACTGTTGGAATGTTACGCACACCGTATTTTCCAGCAAACTCTTGATTGCTATCTACGTCTACCTTTCCAACTACAGCTTTACCTTCGTACTCTTCACTAATTTGATCAATTATTGGTCCAACCATTCTACATGGTCCACACCAAGCTGCCCAAAAATCCACCATGACCGGCTTGTCACTTTTTAATACTACGTCTTCAAACGTTGCATCTGTTATTTCTAATGCCATATTTCTATTATTAAATGTGTTTATTTACAAATTATACACAAAATTAGTCAAAAAAAACACCAAAGCTTACAATAGCACTATTTGTTTTAGCTATTGACAGATTGACTTTGACTATACTTTCAATTCAACTTATAATGAATGTCTTCATGCCCTAATTCCTCTAACAGTTCTTGCGAAATCTTCACTTTTTGCTTCCTGCTAGGCATGTTCAGTTTTACCTCATCCTCGTTGTCATAGACCACAAAATTAAGTTTATGATCGCCTTTGTGCATTTTTAACAACTCACTAATTCGTTTTATACGTTCTTTTGAGAGATCTTGAACATCCAACTGAATCGACAACTTCTTGGC
Source organism: uncultured Flavobacteriaceae bacterium (assembly GCA_964479055.1). Lineage (GTDB taxonomy): Bacteria > Bacteroidota > Bacteroidia > Flavobacteriales > Flavobacteriaceae > CAYZKX01. The sequence continues at coordinate 17,807 of CAYZKX010000012.1, read as the reverse complement.
CATGGCATCCATGACATCATGAAGGAGCTGAAAACTATTATACTGCACTCTTGGGTCTCCTTTTTTACCTGTTTCTCTATTCTCCCATCCTTCCCTTATGTAAGCACGTACATAAACAAAGTTATTCTTCATTAAAAAATGACGGAACTTTAAGTACTCCTCACCAAATATCCTGAACTCATGTGTATTTGTATAGTCTTCAACGGTAAATAACGCCCAACCTTTACCTTGTTTACTAATGCGATGTTGAACATCGGTCACCACCCCTCCAAAGGTCAATTCGCGGTTAACACAATCTTCCAAATTTTCAAAAGCAGAAATGGTAGCATTACAAAAGGTGTTCATCTCTATTTTGAAGTCATCTAAAGGATGACCTGAAATATAAATCCCTACCACTTCTTTTTCACGCGATAGTGCTTCCATAGTTCCCCATTCTTCACACGGCGGTACTTCGGGTTCTGGTATTTGGATCTCACTGGCCTCGCCAAATAAACTCACTTGAGCTGAATTCTCATTCTCCTGATACTTATTTGCATATTTAATGGTCTTCTCTAAAAAAGAAATGCCATCGCCGTCATCGTGAAAATACTGTGCCCGATGCACATTTTTAAAGCAATCAAAAGCCCCTGCAAATGCAAGATTTTCGAAGGCCTTTTTATTAGCTGCTCTAAGGTCAATACGTTTAGCCAGATCAAAAATAGAGCGATACAAACCTTCTTTTTTTCTATTCTCAACAATGGTGTGCACCGCGCCATAGCCTACACCTTTAATAGCACCCATTCCAAATCTCACAGCATTGTCTTTATTTACCGAAAATTTATAATATGATTCGTTGACATCAGGACCAAGTACGTTGAGTTTCATGCGCTTACATTCTTCCATAAAGAAAGTAACCTGCTTGATATCGTTCATGTTATTACTCAATACCGCTGCCATATATTCAGCAGGATAGTGTGCTTTTAAATATGCTGTTTGATAGGCGATCCAGGCATAACAGGTGGAGTGTGATTTATTAAAGGCATAACTGGCAAAGGCCTCCCAGTCTTTCCAAATCTTTTCAAGTACCTCTCTTGGGTGTCCGTTGCGCTCACCGCCATCTAAAAATTGAGGTTTTAACTTTTGCAGTAAGGCAAATATTTTTTTCCCCATGGCTTTTCTCAAAACATCGGCGTCACCCTTACTAAAATTGGCAAGTTTTTGTGACAACAGCATTACTTGCTCCTGGTAGACTGTAATTCCATAGGTATCATTTAAATGCTCTTCCATTTCGGGCAAATCATACTCTATAGCCTCATCCCCGTGTTTTCGTCTAATAAAACTTGGTATATATTCCATAGGTCCTGGGCGATACAAAGCATTCATAGCGATGAGGTCATCAAAAACAGTAGGCTTCAAATCCTTTAAATGCTTTTGCATCCCGGCCGATTCATATTGAAATATCCCGACGGTTTCACCCCGCTGAAATAGCTCAAAAGTTTTTTCATCATCCAAAGGAAAATTATCAGGTTCTAATATTACACCATGCTTGGCCTTTACAATCTTGACCGTATCCTTGATCAACGTTAACGTTTTTAGGCCTAGGAAGTCCATTTTTAATAAACCAGCACTTTCAACTACCGAGTTATCAAATTGAGTGACATATAAATCAGAATCTTTTGCAGTGGCAATAGGTACAAAATTCGTGATATCATCAGGAGTGATAATTACACCACAAGCATGTATCCCTGTATTTCTAACCGAGCCTTCCAATACGCGCGCTTGATTGATGGTCTCAGCTTCAAGATCTTCGCCGTCGGCAATATTTAAAAGTTGATTGATCTTATCCAGGTCCTCAGCTCTAAACTTCGATCTTAATTCCTTCTCATCTACACCAAATATTTTATTGAGTTTAGCTGTAAATGGAACCAATTTTGCCATTCTATCGGCATCATTCAATGGCAAATCCAATGCGCGTGCCGTATCCCTAATGGAAGACTTCGCGGCCATTGTGCCATAAGTAATAATTTGAGCAACCTGTTTGCTGCCATATTTATTGATCACGTAATCCATTACCTTACCTCGACCTTCATCATCAAAGTCAATATCGATATCAGGCATGCTCACACGATCTGGATTGAGAAAACGCTCAAAAAGTAAATTATACTGAATAGGATCAATGTTGGTAATTCCTAAGCAATAAGCCACAACGCTTCCTGCAGCAGAACCCCTTCCAGGCCCTACCGAAACACCCATATTACGTGCTTCTCTAATAAAATCTTCAACGATAAGAAAATAACCCGGATATCCAGTATTTTCAATAGTTGCCAATTCAAAATCGATACGTTCTTTAAGTTCATCGGTGAGTTCATCATATCGCTTTTTGGCACCCTCATAAGTAATGTGTCGCAAATAGGCATTTTCACCTCGCTTACCACCATCGGCATCTTCAGGATTAAGAAACTCTTGAGGTATTGCGAAATTGGGTAGCAACACATCCCTCGCCAAATCAAAAGCTGTTATTTTGTTGGTAACCTCCTCAATATTCATGATGGCTTCTGGCAAGTCGCTAAAAAGGGCTTTCATTTCACTAGAAGACTTAAAATAGTACTCCTGATTTTCTAGCCCAAAACGGTATCCTCTTCCACGACCTATAGGTGTTGATTGTTTTTCGCCATCTTTAATACATAACAAAATATCATGGGCATTGGCATCTTCTTTTTCGGCATAATAGGTATTATTGGTGGCAACCAACTTAACATCATGCTTTCTAGCCAGATCAATTAATGATGGATTGATACGATTCTCATCCTCCTGGTTATGTCTCATGATCTCTATATACAGATCGTCCCCAAACTGTGCCTTCCACCAGAGCAATGCTTCTTCAGCTTGTTTTTCACCTACATTTAAAAGTTTGCTTGGCACTTCTCCATATAGGTTACCCGTTAGGACAATGAGATCCTCCTTATACCTTTCTATGACTGAACGGTCTATTCTAGGCACATAGTAGAAGCCTTCGGTATAAGCAATTGACGACATCTTAGCTAAATTTTGATAGCCATTTTTGTTCTTTGCTAACATGACCACCTGATACCCATAATCTTTAACCGATTTGTTGGTACGGTCGTCACATACAAAGAACTCGCATCCAATTATAGGCTTGATCTCATCTAGCAATTCGCCTTCTCCTTTTTGTTCTACTGCATGGTTATTCGCTTTTACTGTGTTATTGTGATTTTTTATTTCTCTAACAAAGTGAAACGCGCCCATCATATTAGCATGATCGGTCAATGCCACAGCCTTCATTTTATGTTTGGCCGCTGCGGCAACCAATTGCTTAGTACTAATGGTTGATTGTAAAATTGAAAACTGTGAATGGTTATGAAGGTGAGTGAACTCCACTTCATCCAAATCCACATCAACAGTATGACTTGAAGGGGCAGATGAATCTAACGTTACTTGAAGTCTTTCATTAAGACTCTGAGATGCCTTTTTTAGGTTTATATGTTTTAATCCAATAAGCGATATTTCACTTGGATTAGCATCATTAAATCGCTTAAAATAATCAGGTTGTACATCTAAAGCTTCTTTAGTGAATTCCCGACGGCGAACCAATTCAAGAAAACAACGCGTTGTAGCCTCTACGTCAGCCGTAGCATTATGGGCTTCAACAAATGATTCGTTAAATAGAAATTGATGCAATTCGGTTAAGGTTGGTAATTTAAATTTTCCACCGCGTCCACCTGGAATTCTACATAACTGTGCTGTATCTTCGGTACACGTATCCAGTACCTTAAGCTCATTCAATAGTGTTGGAATGCCCTCTCGATGAAATTCACATCCTATAATATTGATATCAAAACTAACATTTTGACCTACTACGAAATTAGCTTTTGCCAGAGCTTCATTAAAATACTCCAAAGCCTCAAGTAAAGGTATCCCATTCTCCGTCGCCAATTGGGTTGATATACCATGAATCTTTTCAGCATCATACGGAATGTTGAAACCATCAGGTTGAATCAAGTAATCCTGATGATCAATACAGTTACCCATATCGTCATGCAATTGCCAAGCGATCTGAACTGCTCGAGGCCAATTATCAGTATCGGTTATTGGTGCATCCCAACGTTTAGGTAATCCCGTAGTTTCAGTATCAAAAATTAAAAACATCTAAATCTTTTAAGCGTAAATTGCACCCTGCCGAGCACGTCTAATTTGAAGCGATTAAAAATACTGAAATTAGATGCGTTAACCTACTAAAGTTATAAACAGCTGTAGAAAACATTTCTGTAATGTTTATAAGATCTCGTACGTTTTATCAAAGCATTAAAAAAGTGAAAGTTATTGCAGATTTTTTGAAAATTAGATTATCTTTGCGCCCGCCTTTATGGTATAATCAAATTGTGTCAAAAAGGCACTCATTAATAACCAAGGTCGAGAACCTTAAAAATTAATTTAATTTATGTCAGTTAAAATTAGACTACAAAGACACGGTAAAAAAGGTAAGCCTTACTATTGGATAGTTGCTGCTGATGCCCGTGCGAAAAGAGATGGTAAGTACTTAGAGAAAATAGGTGCTTACAACCCAAACACAAATCCTGCTACAATTGAATTGGATGTTGACGGTGCTGTTAAATGGCTTGAAAATGGTGCACAACCAACAGATACTGCAAGAGCAATCTTGTCGTACAAAGGTGTATTGTATAAAAAGCATTTAGCAGGTGGTGTTAAAAAAGGTGCTTTTACAGAAGAAGAAGCCGAAAAGAGATTTAATGCATGGCTTGAAGAAAAAGCTGCTAAAATCCAGGCCAAATCTGAAGGTTTAGCGCAAGCTAAGGCCGATGCTAAAGCAAAAGCTTTAGAAGCTGAGAAAGCTGTAAACGAAGCACGTACTGCTCCACCAGTTGTTGAAGAAGAAGTTTCGGAAGAAGAAGCAACTGAGGCTGCAACTGCAGATGAAGCCACACCAGAAGAAGCGCCTGCAACCGAAGCAGAAGCAGTTGAAGAAACATCTGCTGCAGCAGCAGAAACTACTGAAGAGGCTGGTGAGGAAGTAGCTGCAAACGAAGAAGAATAAAAATTTAATTTTTTATACTTTTAACCCTGACCGATAAGGTCAGGGTTTTTTATTTTATACCGTTGAAGAAAGAGGATTGTTTTTATTTAGGAAAGATTGTAAAAAAGTACAGCTTTAAAGGGGAGATATTGGCTAAATTGGATACTGACGAGCCAGAGATTTATGAAAATATTGATGCCGTTTTTGTGAATCTACGCAACAATCTAATTCCATTTTTTGTTGAAGACTCCAAGTTGCATAAGTCTGATTTACTCCGACTAAAGTTTGAAGATGTGAACTCAGAATCGGAGGCTGAACATCTCTTAAAAAGTGAACTCTACTTACCTCTTGAACTACTCCCTAAATTGGAGGGCAACAAATTTTACTTTCACGAAATAATTGGATATAAAGTAATCGATTCCAACTTTGGTGAAGTTGGCAACATAGTTTCGATTAATGACAGTACTGCCCAATCGCTATTTGTAATTGACAAAAATGGAATTGAAATTTTATTACCAATGAATGATGATTTCATTCAAAAAGTAGATCGGGATCAAAACGTAATTAATGTAACCATGCCTGAGGGGTTAATTGATCTTTATTTATAACTACGCAAATATGGTCTAGTGAGACAAGTAGGGCCACCACCACCCTTAATACTTATTTCCTCCCCTTTGTAAGTTATTACCTCACAACCCGAACTTTCTAATCTTTGTTTAGTGATTGGATTACCCTCAACCATCAAACATTTTCTTGGTGCAAGTGCGAGTACATTACAACCCATGGATTCAAATTCCTGTTCAGGAACTTCAATAAAATCAAAACCTCTCTTAAGAAGTTCATTTCTAAATCGGATAGGCATAAGTGGTGAATAAACAACAGCAAGGTTATGATCTATGGGACTAAATATTGACATGAGGTGAAAAACATCAGTCTTACCTTTATAATGGGGCATGTCGGCCACAATGATCTCGATCCCTCGAGGTTCTAATAGTGACTTTAACTGCTCAATCCCGTCTTGATTGGTGCGGTAAGTATAACCTACAGCTAATGTATTTTTATCAATCCAAGCCACATCACCGCCTTCTAAAGAACCTGGTGATTCGATTGTGCCGAGAATATCCATATCCATACTTTCAAAATGCATTTTGTGCATTTGCGGTTCATTGATTCTACCTGCCTTCCCCATGTTGCAAATTATCATACCAAAGTCGGTGGCTATTGATGCATCCCTACAATATATGGCATCAATTTGCACATTGTCGTTCTGATCAAATTTTAAAAGATTTATTTTATAATTCTTCAATGCGTTTTCAAAAGCCGAATACTCAAATAAGGCTTCCTTAAAATCAGGACTATTTAAGTAGTTGAGTTCTTGCCATTGCAATCCTAATTTTATTTGTGACCCAAAAGCGTGTTCCGCGGGATTAATAAACACCGATTGAAGGGGTAAATATTCTGAATGACAGGTGGTTTTCACTTTTACTTACTTTGATTATACTTCATTAATACATAAAATGGCACTGCCAACAGCAATAGTATGAAACCATAAAAAACCGTTTCACTACCTGAACCGTAGATTGCCCATAAAGAATACGCAAATCCTAATGCAGACAAAGCCGTAATTTGGATGGGTTGGCTTAAGAAAACATGCTTACTAATAGTTACAATAATGTAAGAGGCAGCTACAAACAAATATGGTATTAAAGCGGTTAATGTGGTCAATAAAACTGCAAATTCAAATTGATCGACCAGACCTTCTGAAAAATTCATAAGTAGTAATACCGAACTCAATATACTTCCAATTATAAGTCCAATGACAGGGGCTTCATTTTTGTTTTCCTTTTTAAAAAGTCGTGGAAACATTTTATCCTGAGCCGCAGCCATTGGTAATTGACCAGTGATTAATATCCATCCGTTAAGGGCTCCTATTGCTGATATAGCTGCTCCTGCCGCAACAAAATAAGCCGCATATTCTCCACCAATAATTCTTCCTGCTTCAGCAAACGGTGCTGGAGAAGTACTTAACTCTTGTATTGGAAGCATCCCAAATAATACAACCGTACCTAAAACATAGACTAATGCCGCAATGGTAGTTCCAATCATTGTGGCCTTTGGAATATTTGTTTTTGGATCTTTAACATTCTTTGCTGGTATAGTAGCACATTCTATTCCCAAGAAGGCAAACAATGTCAAAGTGGCTACCGCAGAAAAGGCATCAAAATCATTTTGATCAGATATATTGAATGCCGGAAAATTACTAAGGTCAATAAAGAAAACTCCAACGAAGATGATAAAAAACAAAGGGAGTAGTTTTAAAAAGGTGGTCACAACTTGAAACTTTCCCGATGTTTTAATCCCCTTGGAATTAATATAGGTAAAGGTCCATATGAACAGCAAACCTATTGTCACGGCCAGCATAGAATTTTCTTCAAGTATAGGGAAGAACACACTCAACGCGCTAATAATAGCAATTGCAATCGCGGCATTCACAACCCAGCAAGAAATCCAATAACCCCAGGCCACCAAAAAACCAATAAAATCTCCAAACCCTGATCTTGCATAAAGATATGGTCCGCCACTTTGATTAATTAATATCTTACTAAGATTACTAAAGATCTTGGCCAGGATTAAAGCGCCTGTTGCAGTAAACAGCCATCCTAAAATACTAATACTCCCATACTTGGCTAGCGTGGCTGGCAATACAAATATTCCTGAGCCAATCATATTACCAACAACCAATGAAATTGCAGTAATCAATCCTATTTTTTGTGTCTTAGCCAGTTTTCTGTTATTTATGGATTTGCTGCTACCCAATATACAACTATTAAAGCCAATAATATTTCCAATTAATTACATTAGTTATTGCATGGCATTAATTAAATTTGAAGCATCTAAAAAAACAACTACATGAAGCCAGATTTATTTGAAGCACCTGATTATTATAATCTAGACGAATTGCTTACCGATGAACATAAACTAGTACGTGATGCAGCCCGTGAATGGGTAAAGCGTGACGTTTCTCCTATAATTGAAGACTATGCTCAAAAGGCAGAGTTTCCTGAACAGATAATTAATGGTTTGGCAGAAATTGGAGCCTTTGGTCCCTATATTCCAGAAGAATATGGTGGAGCAGGATTGGATCAAATTAGTTATGGTTTGATTATGCAAGAAATAGAACGTGGCGATTCTGGTGTACGCAGTACGGCATCAGTACAGTCCTCATTGGTAATGTATCCTATATGGAAATATGGCAATGAGGAGCAGCGTCAAAAATTCTTACCTAAGCTTGCAAGTGGCGAATGGATGGGATGCTTTGGGTTAACCGAACCTGACCATGGTAGTAATCCAGGAGGTATGACTACTAACTACAAAGATATGGGTGACCACTATCTACTTAATGGTGCAAAAATGTGGATCTCTAATGCCCCTTTTGCTCAAGTAGCAGTGGTATGGGCCAAAAACGAAGAAGGTCGTATTCACGGACTAATTGTGGAACGTGGCATGGAAGGATTTTCAACACCTGAAACACATAACAAGTGGTCCTTGAGAGCGAGCGCAACAGGTGAGTTGATCTTTGATAATGTCAAAGTTCCAAAAGAAAACTTGCTTCCAAATAAATCAGGACTGGGTGCACCTCTTGGATGTTTGGATTCTGCACGTTATGGCATTGCTTGGGGTGCCATTGGTGCGGCAATGGATTGCTATGATACAGCTCTTAGATACAGCAAAGAACGCATACAATTTGGTAAGCCTATTGGACAATTTCAATTGCAGCAAAAGAAACTTGCCGAAATGATAACCGAAATCACTAAGGCGCAGTTGCTAACTTGGCGCTTAGGCGTATTGCGAAATGAAGGGCAGGCAACATCGGCACAAATATCAATGGCTAAACGTAATAATGTTGACATGGCCATTAATATAGCACGTGAGGCTCGACAAATTTTAGGAGGAATGGGAATTACTGGTGAATACAGCATTATGAGGCATTCTATGAACCTTGAGAGTGTGATAACTTATGAAGGCACCCACGACATTCATCTTCTTATAACAGGTCTAGATATTACTGGCCTCAATGCTTTTAAGTAGGTCACAGACTATAAAATTTTATTAAATGCTTCTTTTTCTAAAGAAGCATTTTTATTTTTATAAAAATTGCTTGGTTTGAGACTAATTCTCCATTTTGTCATTTCCTTTATTGCTGGTATTCTATTTTTCAGTTGTGAAACAGATGATCGTTTCAATACGCCATTAACTATAGTTACTCCGCTACCAGATGATGAAGATTCTAACGATAATCCCGATGATGAGAACACCCTTGAAACAATTCAAATTTTATCCTTAGGAGACAGTTATACTGCTGGCACAGGAGTTTGTGATACCTGTTCATATCCTGAACAGTTGAAAGATAGCCTTTTGCAAAATCTCAATGATGTCAATGCAATCAATTTAAATGTAATAGCTTCCGCAGGTTGGACTACAACCAGTTTGCTGAACACGGTCAATAGTGTTGCTGTATCCTATTATTATGATGTGGTGACTTTGTTAATTGGTGTAAATAACCAGTTTCAAGGTGTGCCTTTTGAACGCTTTGAAGAGGAATTTAACTCCTTGATTGAACGTGCAACCTTAGAAGCACGTAATGACGTTTCCAACTTAGTGGTTCTATCAATACCCGATTATGCATATACACCTTTTGGCCAATCCTATGGGAATCCTCTAATAACTTCCGAAGAAATTGATCAATACAACCAATACATTGCAAACTATTGTGAAGAAAATTCGATTACGTTTGTTGATATTACTGATATCAGTAGAGAGGGATTGGACAACCCAAACATTGTAGCCAATGACAATTTGCACCTTTCAGAATATGCTTATTCTTTAATTGTAGAGCGCATTTTGCCCATCGTTATGGATAAATTGAACTAAATTAGAGCTATGTTTTCGGCAAAAAAAAGACTGGATCGCGCTTATAAAAATGCAAAAGTTATTCCTTTCGACAATACAGATAAGTTCATTTTATTTAGTGATTGTCATAGAGGAGATAATAGTTTCGCCGACGATTTTGCCAACAATCGCAACATTTATTACCATGCCTTGAAATACTATTATAACGAAGGATTTCAATATTGTGAATTAGGTGATGGAGATGAGCTTTGGGAGAACATTTCGTTTGAACCAATTCTGGAAGCTCACAAAAATGTATATGAACTCATGAAACAATTTCATGATGAAGGCAAACTACACATGATTTGGGGCAACCACGACATGGTGTACAGGGATCACGACTATGTTGTGAAACACCTGTCTACTTATTTTGATGAGAAATCAGGTCATGAAGTGGAGCTGTTCTGTAATCCGGAATATAATGAAGCGATCATTCTAAAAAATACCGCAACACAGCAAGAGCTATTTTTAGCCCATGGACATCAAGCCGATTGGTGGAATTATGTCTTCTGGCGTTGGAGTAGATTTTTGGTAAGAATACTTTGGAAACCATTAAATGTTATGGGTATTGCAGATCCAACAAGTCCTGCTAAGAATTACAAAGAACTTATTCGTGTTGAAAAACGAACCAAAAATTGGATCATTCAGAACCATAATTTACTAACTATTGTCGGGCACACGCATCGCCCGAGATTTCCTGAGCCAGGTGATATTGCTTATTTCAATGATGGTAGTTGTGTACACCCAAGAAGCATTACAGGAATTGAAATTGAAGAAGGTCACATTTCATTGATCAAATGGCAAATTGCCACAACTGATGATGGTGTTTTAAAAATTGTGCGCGTCCTTTTGGAAGGGCCTCAAAAACTGATCGATTATAAAACCGATTAATTAACTTTCAGGAGCGATCTCTACTTTAAGACCGTCCATGTCCATGGTCATTTGTATTTGACAACCCAATCTACTGTTGTCTTTAACATAGAAGGCTTCTGATAGCATGGCCTCTTCATCATCTTGCATTTCTGGTAAGGGATGGTTAGATAATACATAGCATTGGCATGATGCGCACATGGCCATACCACCACAAATACCTATTGTACCTTCTGGAGCAAGCTCATAGCTACGGATAACTTCCATCAAATTCATGGCCATATCAGTAGGTGCATCAACTTCATGAGTTTCGCCATCACGATCAACAATAGATATTTTAATATCTGGAGTTTCCACTAATCAATTTTCTTTACAACAGCCTTTGGCGCTGTTTTACTTGTACCGTCAAAGCCATGAACTCCACTTACTGTAGTATACTTTAACACATACTTTTTCCCAGGATTAATAATTTGATAGGCTGCCTGGCACATTAAGGTGGCTTCATGAAACCCACATAAAATGAGTTTTAATTTGCCTGGATAGGTATTCACATCACCAATTGCAAATACCCCTGGAATATTTGTTTGATAGTCAAGTGCATTATTGACCTTAATCGCATTTTTTTCTATTTCCAATCCCCAATTAGCGATTGGCCCTAGTTTAGGAGCTAGTCCAAATAAAGGTATAAAACAGTCGGTATCTAGACGTACTGGATCTTTTCCTGGTTTTGTGACCTCAACACCCTCAACCATAGTATCCCCAAAAATGTTGGTGACCTCGGCAGGAGTAATAAGACTGATCTTACCTTGATTTTTTAATTCCTGAACTTTTTCAACAGAATCAAGTGCTCCTCTAAACTCAGTTCGTCTATGAATTAAAGTAACTTCAGAAGCTACGTCGGCTAAAAATATACTCCAATCTAATGCAGAATCTCCACCTCCAGCTATTACAACACGTTTATCGCGGTAAATTTCAGGGTCTTTAATAAAATAAGCGACGCCTTTATCTTCGTATTTTTCAATGTCATCAATTATTGGTTTTCTTGGTTCAAAGCTGCCAAGGCCTCCGGCTATGGCCACAACTGGTGACTGATGTTTAGTCCCCTTATTTGTGGTTACAATAAAACTGCCATCCTTTTGTTTCTCTAAAGTTTCTGCACGCTCACCTAAAGTGAATCCAGGTTGGAACTGTTTACATTGTTCCAACAAATTATCGGTAAGGTCTCCAGCTAATATTTCAGGGTATGCAGGAATGTCGTAAATGGGTTTTTTAGGATAAATCTCTGAGCATTGTCCTCCGGGTTGTGGTAAGGCATCAATTAAATGGCAACGGAGTTTTAACAATCCCGCTTCAAAAACAGTAAATAACCCTGTAGGTCCTGCACCTATAATAAGTATGTCGGTTTTAATCATGGAAATACGTTACGAGAAAATAATGGAACAAAATTAATCAGGTTAGTCATTAGAACAGATGATAATTATCACCTTTTTATGATTCTATATTTACAACAGACTCAATTTGTGGTGCATGTTTTTTTATGACCATCTCAACACCCGATTTTAAGGTCATTTGATTTACGCTACAGCTTGTACAATTTCCTTCTAACTGAACTTTTACCAGGCGATCATCTTCTATACTTATCAATGAAATGTTCCCTCCATCACTAATTAAAAAAGGGCGAATTTCGTCCAGGGCACTTTCTACTTTACTTCTTAATTGTTCACTAGTCATAATCTATATTTACGGAGTTCACGAAGCTTCGTTTATCTCTGATATCATTATTTATTTTTAACAGCTGAACATCCAGCCATAGTTGTAATTTTGATTGCTTCAGTTGGTGGCAGATCCTTATTTCTACTCACAACTTCTTGAACTACATTCTTTGTCAGTTCGTCAAACGCCTCCTCCAATGCAGTGGCGGTTTGTAATGCTGCCGGACGACCAACATCTCCAGCTTCGCGAATACCTTGAACTAAAGGAATTTCACCAAGAAAAGGAATGTTCAAATCTTCCGACAAATTGCGGGCGCCATTAATCCCAAAAATGTAATACTTATTTTCAGGAAGTTCTTCTGGGGTGAAATAGGCCATATTTTCTACAATCCCTAAAACAGGAACATTAATATTTTCCTGTTGAAACATTGCAACACCTTTTTTGGCATCTGCTAAGGCTATATTTTGTGGTGTACTCACAACTACAGCTCCAGTGATTGGAAGGGATTGCATGATACTTAAATGGATATCACCCGTTCCTGGTGGAAGATCAATTAACATAAAATCTAATTGATCCCATGCCGCATCAAAAATCATTTGATTGAGCGCTTTGGCAGCCATTGGGCCTCTCCATATAACAGCTTGATTAGGTTTAGTAAAGAATCCAATAGATAAGATCTTGACACCATAGTTTTCAACGGGTTTCATTTTGGACTTACCATCAACAGTCACAGCCAATGGGCGCTCTTCTACAACATCAAACATAATTGGTATAGACGGTCCATAAATATCAGCGTCCAAAACGCCAACTTTAAAACCCATTTTAGCAAGGGTGACGGCTAAATTGGCAGTAATTGTAGATTTTCCTACACCGCCTTTTCCCGATGCCACCGCAATAATATTGGTTATTCCAGGAATTGGTTTACCCTTAATTTCGTTCTTTGGTTTTTGAGGTGCATCCACCTTTACATTGACCGTTACTTTCGCTTTTTGATAAACCAGTTCATGAATGGTTTTCATAATGTCAACCTCTGTACGCTTGCGCGCTTGAAGACTTGGGTTATTAATGGTAATATCTACAATGACTTCATCTCCAAAGGTTACTACATTTTTTACAGCACCACTTTCAACCATATTTTGACCTTCACCAACAACTGAAATGGTCTCTAAAGCCTTTAATATATCTTGCTTGTTTAATTTCAAACTATTTAGATTTATTCTAAATGCAAATATACTGCTAATAGTTTAGATTTAGAAGTAACCCACACTTTTTGAAATGCTTGAAGAATGTAAACTTCCAATTTAGAACCTTAGGATAATTCTCGCATAGGATCCCAAAATAGTTTTTCAAAATCCTGTATTTGATTTTCTTTAATGACTACCCCTTCATTTTCGAGTAGTTGTTGCATTAAATTGGTCCCATCAAAATGGTGTTTTCCGGTAAGTAGGCCTTTTCTATTTACAACTCTATGAGCAGGTACGTCCTTACCACTTGATCCATTCATCGCATAGCCTACCATTCTTGCACTTTTAGCAGCACCTAGATATTTTGCTATAGCTCCATAACTGGTTACTCTGCCATAAGGAATCAAACGGGCTACTTCATAAACTTTATCAAAAAAATTATTGGACTCCTTGGTCATAGGTCTTTTATGATATTTACTAAAGTGAAAATTGCGATGACGCCTGTTATAGTTCCTATGATATAATTCATACTTTTTTGAGAGGTAAATTTCTTGCCTTTAATTTTATCAAAAAAGAAGATATAGACATAGAGCATGATAAAAGTACCACATGCAGCACCAGCAACATATGAAGCAATACTAGTACCATCAAACATAATCCATCCAAAAGTAGCAATCGTTATGGTCATATAGGCCTGATAAGGGATTGGAAATACATTCAATGCCGATAGCAACATGCCTTGAAAAAACCGATGTTGTTTACTTCTAATATTACTATCGATGTCAGGCTTTGGCTGTTTTTTGGTCAGTAAAAAGAAGTATACGGTGATCAAAACAAAAATGACAAATGCCACGCGCTGAAGAATTTCAATAACATCGCGATGATTTTGTAAATATTTTGCGAAGATCATTGCTATGTAGGTTTGAATACATACTACTACACAAACACCCATTGAAAACATTATACCTCTATTGGAGCCTTCCTTAAGTCCGATCTTAGCAGCAGTCATGTTTAGAAGTCCCGGAGGTATTACTCCTATCAAAGTAATTATTAAACCCAGTATGAATATAAAAGTGATGTTCACTATTGGTTTATTTTAAATCGAATATACGTAATTGGCTTTTGTTGTTCAAGAAATTGAGATTCATAGAAAGTTTGAATTGAGGTCACTTCATCAGGACTACCTTCATTTTTATAAACATCGTGATTGGCATTGAGAATCTCATGACCCTCACCGTGTAACAATCCCAAGGTATAGCCATGCATGAACTCACTGTCGGTTTTTAAATTGACAATTCCTTCTGGTTTTAATATATACTTGTATTTCTGTAAGAAATCTGAATTAGTCAAGCGGTGTTTAGTGCGTTTATATTTGATTTGAGGATCAGGAAAAGTAATCCAAATCTCATCAACTTCATTTTCGACAAACGCATTTTCGATAAGTTCAATTTGAATACGCAAAAATGCAACATTTGTGATTTGATTTTCTAGAGCTGTTTTAGCGCCACGCCAAAATCGGGCGCCTTTGATATCGATTCCTATAAAGTTTTTATTTGGATATCTTTTGGCCAATCCAAGGGTATACTCACCTTTGCCACAACCAAGTTCAAGTACTACAGGATTATTGTTCTTAAATACGTGTTGTTGCCAACTTCCCTTTTGTGCAAAACTACCATTTAGTAATTCGTTTCTAGATGGTTGATATACGTTGCTAAAGGTCTCATTTTCCTTAAAACGTTTTAATTTATTTTTACTTCCCACAATAAATTAATCTTTTGGCAAAATTAAGGAAACATTTTAGGTTTATCTTTGTTAAAACAGAGGTACTTAAATGGCCATAAAAAAACGCATATTAGTAGCACCTTTAAATTGGGGACTTGGCCATGCTACGCGTTGCATTCCTATTATTAATGCGCTAATTGATCATGGATACCAACCCATTATAGGTAGTGATGGTATGGCCTTAGAACTGCTCAAAGTTGAGTTTCCTGATGAAGTTTGTATTGAATTGCCTTCTTACCAAATTAAGTACCCAAAAAAAGGAAAGTATTTCACTTATAAACTATTACAAAATTCGCCCAAGGTTGTTAAAGCAATTCGTGCAGAACACAAATTGGTCAAGGCACTTGTGAAATGCAAACAAATTGACGGTATTATTTCTGACAACCGCCTTGGCGCCTACAATAAAAACGTTCCTTCTGTTTTTATAACACATCAACTCCATGTATTAAGTGGCATCTCAACATGGTTGAGTAGTAAATTACATCAACATTATATCAAGAAATTTGATGTTTGTTGGGTTCCGGATCGAGAAAATCAACCAAATCTAAGTGGAAAAATGGGGCATGTAAAAAAACAACTTCTCCCTACTCAATATATAGGTGCAATAAGCAGACTAGAAAAAATAGATCTTAAAATATGTTATGATCTCATGTTTTTACTGTCTGGTCCTGAACCCCAACGAAGCATGTTGGAAGAGATATTATTGGAGCAACTTAAAATGTACAATGGGAATTATCTTTTCGTACGTGGTAAGGTAGAATCTAAACAATCTATTAGAAAGAAAGGAAATGCGACAATAGTTAATTTTTTAGAAAGCAAAGCTTTAGAAGAGGCCATCAACAAAAGTCAAATAATAGTTGCGCGATCTGGATACTCCACAATATTAGATCTTGCTAAATTAGGCAAGAGAGCATTTTTTATTCCTACACCAGGTCAATTTGAGCAGCAGTATTTGGCTAAAAGTTTAGAAGAAAAACGAATTGCACCAAATTGTCAACAGCATGAATTTAGTCTCATTCAATTAGATCGTGTTAAGAACTACAACGGATTTGATCAAGATTTGTCAATTACCAATTACACTAATCTATTTGACCTTTTCGAGCGTGAAGGAGAACTCGCTACCAACACCAAATTCACTTTCAATGTATAGTTTCTCATCATGAGCTTCTATAATATGTTTCACAATTGCCAGTCCTAGACCAGAACCCCCTTCTTTTCTGGATCCACTTTTGTCTATTCTGTAGAAGCGTTCAAATAATCTTGGGATGTGTTCTTCTTCAATGCCTTCGCCGTTGTCAGTTACCCGAACTATCGCCTTATTCTTAATAAGATTTTCAATACTCACTTCGGTTGTTCCATTATCATGTCCATATTTTATCGAGTTGACAACTAGATTAGACAAAACTTGCTGAATTTTCTCCTTGTCGGCCTTAACCATAATGGGATGCTCGTACTCCTGATCAAATGCTAAGGTTATATTTTTTTTAGAGGCTTTCATTTCCAGAAGTTCAAATACATTACGAACAAGATCAACAATATCGAACGATTCAATATTCAACCTAAGATCGCCAGCTTCTAGTTTGGTGATCATATCCAGGTCTTTTACAATATAGATTAAACGCTCTACACCTTTATCAGCGCGTTTAAGATATTTTCTTCTTAGCTTTTCATCTTCTGCAGCGCCTTCCAGTAAGGTTGATACATAACCTTGAACAGTGAACAAAGGGGTCTTTAATTCATGAGATACATTACCAATAAATTCTTTACGATATTCTTCTCGAATACGCAGCGCTTCAATTTCTAACTTTTTGTCTTTAGCGAACTTATCTATTTCTTCAGTGAGCGTCCGCATATCGGTAGTGATAGGTTCTCTGCTTAATGTGCTAGATTCTAATAGTGTAAGATCGTCATAAATCTTCTTAACACGCCTATAAATAAATCGCTCAACGCGATACTGTATAACTACAAAGCAAAGTGCAAAAACCACCACTTCGATTACAAGCAAATACAGTACGTTGAACTCCCCAATAAAGAATAAAAAAACACTCGCTATGAGTGTTAAAATAAGACTTAAATATAGGGAGGATTTAAATGCAAATCGATACGATTTTCTTGAAGATTTTGCCATTAAATCACAAACTTATAGCCAACACCTTTTACCGTTTTAAAAGATTTATCGCCTATTTTTTCTCTTAGTTTTCTAATATGAACATCAATCGTTCTATCACCTACAACAACTTCATTACCCCAAACTTTGTTCAGTATCTCTTCTTTTT
>CAYZKX010000011.1:0-21514 GCA_964479055.1 uncultured Flavobacteriaceae bacterium | reverse complement strand
AAATTTTAAATGCTCGTTTTCTAATAGATTTTGATAGATGTAGAAAGATGCACCAACTACAATACTCAATTTAATCATCAAAAAAAAGATTTGTTTAGTTTTGTATGAACGTGCAAGCATTTAGAATTGAATTTACCTAACAAATTAAAACTTTTATTGCCAAATGACCTCAAATTGCTTTAATTATAAGAGACGTGTAATTAGTATTTTATTTTGTTTCTCGATTGCATTAGGATTTACACAATCAGACTCTGAAAAATGGAAAGTGCAATTTGCCTTAGGATTAAATAATCCTTTTGAAAATGAAAGTGCTAGAGGTTATTTTAGCCCTACCTTGAATTTTCCAACTATTAATGTAGGAGTTCAACATATGTTCACTGGATCCATTGGAGCCAAATTGGATCTTGGCTATAATAGAGCGTCTAATGCAGATGAATCGCCAGAATTCAAACTCAATTATACTAGAATAAATGCCCAATTTGTGTATGATTTTTTTGAGTTATTGACTTTTTTGCCAAATCGTGTCAATATTGTTGGCCACGCAGGTCCAGGAGTAAGTTTTACAAAGCCCTTAGATCAGTTTGCTGATAACACATACACATTTTTGAATTTTCTATTAGGATTTGAGTTGCACTATGGAATTTCAGAGTCATTTTCAGTATTTGGTGATCTAGGATATGTTTATAGCTTTAGTGGTGGCGGAAAATATGATCCAAACGTTGATGGATTATCTTTTGATGGTAATTTAATATATGCAACACTTGGTGTTTCTGTATCTTTAAGTGGGTGCTATTTTTGTGATTAATGATAAAAGATAAGATAATATTAGGTATAGATCCGGGAACAACCATAATGGGGTTCGGACTTATAAAGGTTGTAAGCAAGAAAATGGAGTTTATGCAACTCAACGAATTGCATCTAAAAAAGTATGATGATCATTATGTGAAATTGAAATTGATATTTGAACGTACCATTGAGTTAATCGATACTTATCTTCCTGATGAAATTGCTATTGAAGCACCTTTTTATGGTAAGAATGTACAAAGTATGTTGAAGTTGGGACGTGCTCAAGGTGTTGCAATGGCGGCTGGATTAAGTCGGCAAATACCTATTACCGAATACTCGCCTAAAAAGATCAAAATGGCCATCACAGGCAATGGAAATGCCAGTAAAGAACAGGTGGCCAAAATGTTGCAAAATGTACTTGTGTTAAAAGAACTTCCAAAAAATCTAGACGCGACTGATGGTTTAGCGGCAGCAGTTTGTCACTTTTATAATGCAGGCAAATTAGATGTTGGTAAAAGTTATTCCGGTTGGAGTGCTTTTGTAAAACAAAATCAAGATAAAATAGGCTGATAACCGCATAAATCATTTTTTGAATGAATATTAACTAAAATTGGTTAAATTTATTCAATGCTAAAATCAACAGTTTTTTATAATCAACCTTCAAGGGTCACAATATTTTACAATAAATTATTGTTGTATTTAAGAGTGGGCTGGATGCTTCATGTTGCTTGTATTTCTGGCTTGATTTTTTTCTATGATGCCCTTCAAAATACAATACATTTAGCTAAGGAGGTCATTGGTTTGCAATTGTTCTTATGGATTTATTTGTGTAGTTTTTGGTTTGTTATTATTGTAGTCTCAATAGTTGATGGCTATGGACGATATCAAAATTACAAACAAGTTAAAG
This sequence comes from uncultured Flavobacteriaceae bacterium, assembly GCA_964479055.1. Classification (GTDB taxonomy): domain Bacteria; phylum Bacteroidota; class Bacteroidia; order Flavobacteriales; family Flavobacteriaceae; genus CAYZKX01. The sequence goes on along the minus strand of CAYZKX010000011.1, from coordinate 19,821 downwards.
ACCTATTTTATAAGTACGGATTTGATAAAAGATTAATACGTCCTTTTATTACTTCTAGATGTCAAAGGAATGCAGTTTTAGAGGCTGCAAGATCAACAAACCATAAATATAAAACCATTACTTATTTCAAGTCATTGGGTTATAAATGGTATCACATTTTTCCAGATGCATTTGTAAAGAATCCATTAGTACTTTTTACTTCCATTTTCTGGAAGAGAATATTGGTTACGAAGTATTATGAATTGCAATATTTTTATTGGTAATAAATGATCCAAGTAAAAAACCTTTCACTTAAATACGGCGATCAAGTCGTACTTGACAATATATCATTTGCAATTAAGAGAGGTCAAATAACAGGATTATTAGGTCCTAATGGTGCTGGTAAGAGTACTATTATTAAAATTTTGGCAGGATTGGTCTTTCCAAAGAGTGGAACATTGGTGATGAATGATAGCCTCACGTCTTTTAATGATTTGAAGAATAGCTGTGGATTCTTAATAGACGGTCCAGCATACTATCCATACCTATCTGCCCAACAAAATTTGGATCTCATTAAAAAAATATCAAACCCTGAGATTAATACTATAAAGCTGTTAGAGCAAGTAGGGCTTGGACATGTTGGAAAGAAAAAGGTCAAGAATTTTTCTGCGGGCATGAAACAACGTTTAGCTATCGCATTGGCAATAATGAACACACCTAAAATGCTCATTTTGGATGAACCTTTTAACGGCTTAGACCCTAATGGATTTCAAGAATTAATTGATTTGTTAAAAAGCCTGAATGAAAGTGGGATAACCATTTTGGTTTCTTCACATTTATTAAATGAACTCGAACAATTCGCTGATCACTTCATTTTGATTCATCAAGGTGATATTTCCTTGAATTTGTCAGCTCATGAACTACAGGAATTGAAGAAAAATGTGTTTTTCACTTTCAATAATAAGCCAAATGATCAAGCAGTTCAGTTCTTACAGAATATGGGTGGAGCATTTATTTCTGAATTTAAAGCAGCTGTTCATATAAAAACTAGTGACATTGCCAATGTAGTCAATCACTTGGTTCAAATTAATTGTACACCCGTAAATATAGAAACAAGAACAGTGCTCCAAGAAAAATATTTTGAGATAACATCGTGATTCGGCTAGTACATATAGAACTTATAAAGCTATTCAGTTCAAAGCGAACCTACATCACCATGGCCATTGCCGCCTCATTATTACTAATAATTAATATAGGATTGTATTCCGATGGCGAAGATCTCCTGGCTTTTGCTCTGGAGTCGATTTCTGACTATTTTTATATTGAAGGTACCATCATCAATGGGTATTTAATTGCTTACTTATCGTTAAACTCACTGTGGGTTCATATTCCGTTACTTATCATTATTGTTACAACCTATATTTTTTCAAGCGAATTTGAATATGGTACCATTAAAGTGCTTTTGGCGCAAAACGTATCCAGAACTCAACTTCTTGCAGCAAAGATCATAGCCATGATCATTTTCAATTTTATTTTTATGGTTGTCATTGCATTTTTAGCCTTAGTGCCATCAACATTCGTATTTGGAAAAGGCGATGTTATGGTCTTTATTTCAGGGGTGCAATTCATTTTGGAAGATTCCTTTTTGTTGCGTTATTCATGCGCAATACTTTTTGCTACTCTTGCTATGATTGCCTTTTCAAGTATGGCAATCTATTTAGCGTTGGTTTTTAGAAATACCTTAACCTCAATCCTAGGCGCCTTTGGTATATTAATTGCATCAACGCTACTACAAACATTTATTTTCGGTATTTTTAGTGCAGTACAAAAGTTCCTATTTACTTATCATTTTGCCAATTGGCAATTGTTTTTTGTCTCAGAAATACCAAAATCAGAGATTTGGCAATCGGTTATTTTTATGATCATCATGACCGTCGTGTTTTTAAGTGTATCATGGTTCAAGTTCTCTAAAATGAATATTACAGAATGAAAAAGATAATTTACTTATTGCTCGTCTTTGTGGGATTATCTTTAAACGCCCAAGTGAAACATGATTCCATTATTTCGGCATTGATCGAAAAATATAATGTTAAGCTTGATATGAAGTGTGAGATCCTAATTCAAACAGATGTTGAGAATATGATTGTGCCAGATAAAGTAGTGGAATTAAGTTTTGATGATAAGGGCAAACCTAAGTTTAAAGGTAAAGGAATAGGGCTGCTTCCAAAGCGAGGCATCATTAATCAATATAAAGAGTTATTAGCGAACCCGTTTCAAGCTATATTAATTTCAAAAATTAATGACAATCTAATATATAAGTTGGTTTCGCTAGACCCAAAATCGGAATGGATCACCGCTGACATTGAATTTAATCCTAACACTTTGCTTATTCATAAGTATTCAGTAAGCACAAAAAAGCATGGTATTTTTGATGTAAGTAACAACTATAAAGAACATATTTATCCTTCTAAATCTGTGGTGACTTTTAATATTCAAAAGTTCAAACTACCAATTAAATTTATAGGTAGAAATGACCCTTCAAAACCCAAGAACAGTGAGGAAAAAGATGTTGTAGGTACCATTACATTGCACTATACGTACATTAAATAAATGGCTGGAATATATATTCATATACCATTTTGTAAACAAGCATGTTATTATTGTGATTTTCATTTTTCCACTTCATTAAAGAAGAAGGACGATTTATTGTCATGTCTAATTAAAGAGTTAGAAATTCGCCGCGCAGAATTAGAAAATAAACAGGTTGAATCCGTATACTTTGGCGGCGGTACACCAAGTTTATTAACGTCTATCGAAATTACTTCCCTACTTGATACCATTGGTTCAAATTACATGCTAATTGATACTCCAGAGATAACATTGGAAGCCAACCCAGATGATCTTGATTACGTTAAGTTGGTCGACTTAAAAAATGCAGGAATAAACCGTTTGAGTATAGGGATTCAATCTTTCTATAACGATGATCTAAAGGTAATGAATCGTGCGCACAACGCTCATGAAGCACATAAAAGTTTAAACGAAGCCTCAAAACATTTCAGCAATATAACTATTGATCTCATTTATGGTATACCAGGAATGAGCGTGGACAAATGGCGAAGTAATTTAGAACAAACTTTTAATTATGAAGTATCGCATATTTCAAGTTATGCGCTAACAGTTGAACCTAAAACAGCTTTAGCCAATTTTATTGAGAAAGGAAAATACCCTCCTGTTGATGATGAATTGGCGCTAAAGCATTTTCAAGAATTGGTCGCGCTAACAAATGAAAAGGGTTACATTCATTATGAAATTTCCAATTTTGGGAAGGAAGGATTTTTTTCAAAACACAATTCAAACTATTGGAAAGGTATACCTTATTTAGGCATTGGGCCTTCGGCACATTCATATAATGGTGATCAACGCAGCTGGAATATCAATAACAATTCAAAATATATAGAGGCGATTAGTAATGATCAATTGCCGCAACAAAACGAGGTCCTTTCAATTAATGACCGGTTTAATGAACTTCTATTAATAGGCCTTAGAACCATATGGGGTATTGATCTAAAGGCCATTGAGCTCCAATTTGGGGTGGCCTATGTTGACCATTTGAAATTTAGCGGTGAGGCATTAATTGAACAGGAAATGATTCAATTAAACAATGGTATATTGACCTTGACCAATAAGGGTAAATTTTTAGCCGATGGTATTGCATCTCAACTTTTTATGATTTAGTATCTTTGAAAGATGCTAGCAACCATTCAATACAATTCGAAGAAATATCAAATAGACCTATCAAAGCCAATCGACATATCGATTCCGTTGCATTCTTCAAAAAGCAATGTAAATGCTTGGTATATAGATGAACCTAAAATTACGCCCGTTGTCCTTGATGGATGGACAGCATCAGTGGCTGAAGGTGCATCCATAAATTTTAATTCAATCGAATTTAATCCGCATGCCCATGGTACGCATACTGAATGTGTAGGTCACATTACTGAAAAGGTACACAGTATCAATAAGAATTTAAAACAGTTCTTTTTTTTAGCTGAAGTTATTACTGTGGCCCCTGAAAATTTCGATGGTGATAAGATCATTTCGCAAAAACAATTGCAATTTGCACTAGGTAATAAAAAAAGAGAAGCCATAGCAATCAGAACAATACCCAATACAAAAGAAAAATGGTCGCAGCAATATTCGCACACCAATTGGCCGTATTTGCACAAGGATGCGGTAGCTTATTTGGTTAGAAAGGGTGTTAAACACCTAATGATTGATATGCCAAGTATTGATCGTGAAAGAGATGAAGGCGAATTGGCAGGTCACAATATCTTTTGGAATACCGCAGGTAAATTACGAATGGATGCTACGATTACTGAATTCATCTACGTACCAAATAAGGTTGTTGACGGAACCTACTTTGTCAATATTCAAATTGCTCCGTTTGAGAACGACGCCGCTCCAAGTAAACCAGTATTGTATAGTATTATTGAATAATGGAAGCATTTTTAGGAATCATTATAGGCGGTTTAGTTACACTAGGTATAGTTGTATACTTGAAAACACTTAAAAAGCACCAGCTTGTTAAATCGCAGTCCGTATTACTTCTTGACAAAATTAAAAGCGTTTGCAAATTTATTACAGTTGAAGGTGATTTTGCTGAAATTTATCACTACGAAGATGTAAAGGAAAAGTTTTTAAAATTGATCTCGAGTAGAAAAAAAGCTCTGGTTGTAGTTAATGCCAAAGCTCACGTTGGGTATGATTTGTCTAAGATCAATCTTGTGGCAAATAACGAAAGAAAGGTCGTTACATTAAAACACTTTCCGCAACCAGAAGTCTTATCCATAGAAACCAGCTTGAACTATTATGATAAAAAAGACGGTTACTTCAATAAATTTGAAGCATCAGATCTTACTGATTTACATCAGGAAGCCAAAAAGCATATCGAAGAAAAAATTCCTCAAAGCGGACTCTACGATATAGCTAAAAAAGAGGCTTTAGAGGCTATTCTTTTGATTGAAACCATTGTTGAGACCATAGGCTGGAAATTAGATTATACTGCGCTTAATATCCAGGATGAGGATACCAAGTTGATCAAATGAATGTAGATCAATTACGTGAATATTGTCTGACTAAGAAGGAAGTCACTGAGGATTTTCCTTTTGATGAAGATACTTTGGTGTTAAAGGTTCTAGGTAAGATATTTATCATAATTCCACTTGATAATTGGGAACGTGGCGAAGGATCTATTAATCTAAAATGTGACCCAGATTACGCATTGGAGTTACGCGAGTCGTTTAACAGTATCGAACCTGGATTTCATATGAATAAAAAACACTGGAATTCAATTTACTTGTATAAAGGAGGAATTCAGTCGGAATTTTTAAAAGAATTAATAGATCACTCTTATAATATGGTTGTCAATGGATTACCTAAGAAACTTCGTGATCAACTAAAATAAAGAAGCGTAATTTTTTGGGGTTGTTTTTTTGATCGCCTTAAATTGACGGTTGAAATTTGAGAGATTATTAAAACCCGATACTTCGGCAATACTACTAATATCAAGTTCATTTGGAGACATTAATAATTTACATGCATGTTCAATACGTAGTTCATTCAAAAATTGAACATAAGTTTTGTTTGTACGTTTCTTGAAATATTTACAAAATGCATTTTTGGTCATCGCCGCTACAGCAGCTATTTCTTCAAGAGAAATTTTCTCTTTAAAATGATCCATCGTGTAATCCATCACTGCGCTAAGACGCTTCCCTTCGGTATCTGAATAATGTTTGGCATAAATAAACGAAGACAACGGTTGAAATCGACATCGCGATAAAACTCGCAACACATTTAATAGTGTTATTAAGCGATCAAATTTGGATTTTTTCTCTAATGAGCTCATAAGTTCATGTAATAATGAAGAATGAGAAAGGGCCCTAAATCCATTAGTAGATCGTTTGAAGAATGTCTGTATTTGTTGCATCTCTTCAATTTGAAAAAAACCGGAACCAAATGATGATCTCGTGAAGAAAATGGTTATCATAATTGATTTTTCATTATGGGCTAAATCACTTTTAAATACATGAGGTAAATTACTTCCTATTACTAATAAATCTCCTTCCTTGTAATGGTTTATGGTATTGCCCACGATCAAAGTACCTTCACCCTTGGCAATTAGACTCACTTGAATTTCTTCATGTTGATGGAGTTGGTCATAGAAGACTAATTTGTGATCCTTTTGAAAAATTAGAGCATCATGAAGCGGTTTTTGAATCTTAAATGGAAGTACTCTCATAGTACAAAAATATGCTAAATATGGATAAAAATTTTAATATATGGATAATATAGTACCAATAACAGATAAAATTACACTAGAAGTTACCTAATTATTGAATTAATTTTACAAGTTTAAAAGCAATTAAAAATGAGCGTACAATGGAAGGGCGTGATGCCTGCAGTTACAACTAAGTTTACAGATGCCGACACTTTAGATCTCGAAATGTTTGAAACTAATATACATGCTCAGCTGGACGCTGGTGTTCATGGTATTGTATTAGGTGGAACATTAGGAGAGGCTAGTACTCTCCTTGATGAGGAAAAACGTGTTCTTACAAGAACCACAGTAGATATTGTCAAAGGCACTGTTCCGGTGATGATGAATGTGGCCGAACAATCAACAAAAGGTGCCATTGCTGCTGCCCAAAAAGCAGAAGAAGATGGTGCCAGCGGTTTAATGATGTTACCACCCATGCGTTATAAGGCCGGAGACCGCGAAACAGTTGAATACTTTAAAGCTGTAGCCAACAATACATCCTTACCAATCATGGTATACAATAATCCGGTAGACTATAAGATTGAAGTGACCCTAGAGATGTTTGATCAATTGTTGGTTTGTGAAAATATTCAAGCCGTAAAAGAATCAACAAGAGATATTTCGAATGTCACTCGAATAAAGAATAATTTTGGTGATCGGTTAAAAATTATGACAGGTGTTGATACTTTGGCACTCGAAAGTTTACTAATGGGAGCCGATGGATGGATTGCTGGATTAGTTTGTGCTTTTCCAGAAGAAACCGTGGCCATTTATGAATTACAAAAAGCAGGCAGAATTAAAGAAGCTCTCGAAATTTACAGATGGTTCTTGCCTTTGCTGGAATTGGATATAAACCCTAAATTAGTTCAAAATATAAAGCTGGCAGAGGTAGCTACCGGAATTGGAACAGAAAATGTTAGAGCACCAAGATTACCTTTGGTTGGGGAGGAACGAAAACATGTTTTAAATGTAATCAAGAAAGGATTGGAAACACGACCTCAATTACCGGATTACAAAAAGTTACAATATGCTTGAAATCAGGCCAACTTGCGAAAACTGTAATACAGCTTTACCATATAATGCGGAGCATGCTATGATTTGTACATTTGAATGCACCTTTTGTAAAGACTGTGTTGAAAATGTATTACACCATGTTTGCCCTAATTGTGGTGGAAGTTTTGAGAAACGACCTATTAGGCCAGAAAACCTATTATCTAAATATCCTGTTTCAACCAAAGTGGTCTTTAAACCTGTAGATGTTGAGGCGCATTTAAAAAGAATTCAAAACTAATGACTGGAAAAAATTATATAGGAGAACAACTTTCAGCACAGGGGGAAATATCCTATCGCACGTTCAATCCGCAGTTGAACATTGAAAACCCTGTTGTGTTTACCGAAGCAACTTCACAGGAAATTGATTTGGCTGTAGCCTTGGCAGCTAAGGCATTCAAGTCGTACAGAACCGTTTCAGGAGAAAAAAAAGCACAATTCTTAAATGCTATCGCTGACGAGATTTTAGAAGTCGGTGATACACTGGTAGAAACATATTGTTCAGAAACCGGGTTGCCTGAAGGTAGAGCTAAAGGTGAACGTGGAAGGACAATTGGTCAATTGCGCATGTTCGCTCAATTGGTAGATGAAGGCTCATGGGTTAATGCTACAATTGATACCGCACAACCAGATAGAGCGCCTATGCCAAAACCAGATCTCCGTAAGATGAACATTCCTTTGGGACCAGTTGTTGTATTTGGTGCTAGTAATTTCCCTCTAGCATATTCAACCGCCGGAGGTGATACAGCAGCAGCTCTGGCAGCCGGATGTCCAGTGATAGTGAAATCGCATCCAATGCATGCAGGAACTGGTGAACTTGTAGCATCAGCTATAATAAAGGCAGCACAAAAAACCAATATGCCTAATGGTGTTTTTTCGAATTTAAACAGTTCAGGAATTGATGTTGGTGTTCAATTAGTGTGTCACCCTGATGTTAAAGCCGTTGGATTTACTGGAAGCATTAAAGGTGGTCGTGCACTTTATAATCTGGCATCGGAAAGGGAAGAGCCTATCCCAGTATTTGCCGAGATGGGCAGTATAAATCCAGTTGTCGTACTTCCTGAAGCAGTTAAAAACAAAAGGTCTTCGTTGGCCAATTCTTATGCTAAATCTATAACCTTAGGTACAGGACAATTTTGTACAAACCCAGGTTTAATATTAGGGATCAATAATGAGGATCTTGATCTATTTATATCTGAATTGGGTGAAGAATTATTAAAGGCTGAACCTAGTTGCATGTTACATCCAAACATAGCAGGAGCTTATGAAAACAACAAGACTAGAGCTTTATCTCAACCAGATCTTAGTGTCGTTTCAAATTATGCAGGTCCTGTAAATGACAATTATGCGCGTCAAGTGATCTCTACTGTTTCTGGTGAAACTTTTTTGAGGAATACCACATTGCATCAAGAAGTATTTGGTCCGTTTTCCATTGTCGTTGCGTGTAAAGATGTTCACCAATTAGAGGAGGTAATAAATCAACTAGAAGGTCAATTAACAGGAACACTAATTTCAGATAACAATGAGATTGATAATTATCAAAACATAATTGAAGCATTAAAAAATAGAGTGGGTCGCATCATCTTCAACGGCGTTCCAACTGGTGTCGAAGTATGCTCCGCCATGGTGCATGGGGGTCCATATCCCGCGTCTACCGATAGCCGATTTACAGCAGTTGGCAAAGATTCGATCAATCGCTGGGTACGTCCATTTAGCTATCAGGATTGGCCTGATGAGTTACTTCCAAATGAACTTAAAAATAACAATCCTCTTGGCATTTCTAGACTTGTGAATGGCAATAGAAACACATCAAAAATTTAAATAATTACAATGAAATCTATAAAATCAATTCTGCTCATTACTATTTTAATTATATTCTCGTGTCAAGAAGAAAACAGCAATACGTCAACTGACCGATTAAATGAAATCATTACTAATTATCAGGATCATGAGGGCTATGATCGCGAGGAATTTCCATTAGGATTATATACCACCGAATATTATCAATCGCAGGCAGAATATGCACAGTCAGTTCTTGAAGATCTAACTGCTGTAACGTTAGACGATCTTAGTGAAACCGATCAAATTTCATATGAACTGCTCAAATTTGTGTTGCAAGATGAAATCGACTACTATGAAACAGGGCGTTATCTCAACCCCATTTTGGCTGATGCGGGTTTTCATAGTAGTTTAACATATCGCGTAAGGCCTTTGGCTAATTATAAACAGGTTATTGATTATCTTAATATGATCAATGCGATCCCAACTTTTGTAGACCAACACTTTGAAATATTAAGAGAAAGCCTCGAAAAAGGAGTATCCCAACCTCGAGTTATTTTTAACGGATACGAGTCCACTTATGATGATCATATAGTAGATAATTATGAGGATAGTTTTTATTATTCGCCATTCAAAAGTTTACCAAACGATTTAACCGAACAGCAAAAAGACTCGGTGTTAACAGCTGCCAAAGCTGCGATTGAAAACAATGTTACTCCTCAATTTAAGAGAATCAAAGCATTTTTTGAAACAGAATATTTCCCAAAAACTAGAACCTCATTGGGAGCAAGTGATATGCCCAACGGCGATGCGTATTATCAAAACCGTATAAATTTTTATACAACTAGCACACAATATTCAGCTGATGATATTCACCAAATAGGTTTAAAGGAAGTCGCTAGAATAAAAGCAGAAATGCAGAAAATTATTGACCAATTAGAGTTTGAAGGAGATTTTGCTGATTTCTTACAATTTTTAAGAACCGATGAACAGTTTTATGCTAAAACACCTGAGCAACTTTTAATGATTGCACGAGATATGGCGAAACGCGCAGATGAACAATTACCGCGATTTTTTAAGACGCTACCACGTAAACCATATGGTGTAGCACCAGTACCTGATGCCATAGCACCAAAATATACCGGAGGGCGTTATATTGGAACATCAGCCAATAGCACTGATCCTGGTTATTATTGGGTCAATACCTACGATCTAAATAGTAGAACGCTTTATACATTACCGTCATTGACTGTTCATGAAGCCGTGCCTGGGCATCACTTACAAGGTGCACTCAATAACGAATTAGGAGATAGTATACCGCAATTTAGACGTAATCTGTATTTATCGGCCTATGGTGAAGGATGGGGTTTGTATACGGAGTATCTTGCTGATGAAATGGGAATGTATACGACACCTTATGAGAAATTTGGGCAATACACCTATGAGATGTGGCGAGCTTGTAGATTGGTAGTGGATACAGGAATTCACGCTAAAGGATGGACACGTGAACAAGTTGTAGATTATATGGCGTCTAATACAGCATTGTCTCTTCATGAAGTGAATACTGAGACTGACCGTTACATTTCTTGGCCAGGTCAGGCACTATCTTATAAAATAGGTGAATTAAAAATTAGAGAATTGCGTCAACGAGCAGAGGAAAAACTAGGTTCTAATTTCGATATAAGAGAATTTCATGAAGTCATTTTAGAGCAGGGAACAGTTACTCTCGCTATCTTAGAAAAGCGAATGGACAACTATATTGCAAGAAAATTAAATGAGTAAAAGCATTTTTGAATGCATCGATGCCCATACCTGTGGCAATCCTGTAAGAGTGGTAACTAAGGGACATCCACCTCTTAGGGGAGATAATATGAGTGAAAAAAGACAGCATTTCCTTAACGAGTACGATTGGATTAGGAAAGGATTGATGTTCGAACCTCGAGGGCACGATATGATGAGTGGGAGCTTTTTATTTCCACCCCATAACCCTGATAATGATTTTGCCATTTTGTTTATTGAAACCTCTGGTTGTCTTCCAATGTGTGGGCATGGTACAATTGGTACTATTACAGTTGCCATTGAAGAAGGATTGATCCAACCCAAAAAATCTGGTGTAGTAAAGATGGAAGCCCCTGCTGGACTTGTTGAAATTGAATATAAGCAAACCAATAACAAAGTAGATTGGGTCAAGCTCACTAATGTGAAGAGTTATTTGGCTAAAGAGAATCTAACCGTAGATTGTCCTGAATTAGGTGCATTGACTTTTGATGTAGCCTATGGAGGAAATTATTATGCCATAATAGATCCACAAGCAAATTTCTCAGGGCTACAAGACTTTTCGGCAAGTAAGCTGATACAATATTCTCAAGTGATTCGCAAGCGCATTAATGAAATCTACCCCAATGTTTTTATTCATCCTGAAGATGACACCATAAAAGATGTTTCTCATATTTTGTGGACAGGTGACCCATTAGATCCAGAATCATCAGGTCGAAATGCAGTATTCTATGGAGATAAAGCCATTGATAGGTCACCATGTGGTACTGGAACTTCAGCTCGTATGTCACAACTGTATGCAAAAGGTAAATTAAAAGTGGGTGAACCCTTTATTCATGAGAGTATAATAGGCAGTAAGTTTATTGGAACCATTGAAAGAGAAACTGAGCTCAATGGTATGAAGGCCATAATTCCTAGTGTGAAAGGTTGGGCCAAAGTATATGGTTATAACACCATAATTATAGATAATGAAGATGATCCGTATGCACACGGGTTTCAAGTAATATAAAATATGACAAAGCGAGTTTTTTATTTATTTCTAAACGTATGTTTTTTACAACAAATTTCAAGCGCACAAGAGATTACACAAGACCATTATAAGAGGGCTGTTGCATTTATGTATGACAATTACAACAACAGAACGGCATTTAACTTACATACTAATGTGAATTGGTTTAAAGACAGTTCGGGAATTTGGTTCATTGATCACAGCGAAAAAGGGAAGTCCTATAAGTTGTTGAAATTTGATGATAATCAAGTAAAAGAAGCTTTTGATCATATTAAACTGGCACAAGGACTATCCGCTATAACCAATAAAGATTTTAGTGCTTCTCAATTACCGGTTACAAGTATTGAAACAACCGAAAATGGACAGATGACCATTGTCGTAGATAATCAAAAGTATGCTTTAAATATTACCACCTATGAATTGATGCAAATTGAAAAGGAAGATGAAAAGCAACCCAATCCCTACGAGTCGACTTCACCTGATGGTAAATGGACTGCTTTTACAAAAGACTATAATTTGTACATACGTTCAACAGAAACCAATGAAGAATACCAATTAAGTACAGCAGGTAAAAAGAGATATGAGTATGCATCATGGTATGGCTGGTACGACAAAATGGAAGGTGAAAATGGAGAACGCCCAAAACGGTTTTTTGTAAACTGGTCTGAAGATAGTAAATGGCTCGCCACTAGTATTGTAGACACTCGTAATGCCGAGAAAATGTATCTTCTAGACTGGAGTATTGACTCCTTGTATAAACCGAAACTATTGTCGTATTATCGTGGTTCACCAGGTGATACTACTATGGTTCATTTAGAACCCGTTTTTTACAATGTTCAATCTAAGCAAGAAATAAAGACGGATCTTCCCAGAGGAACGCATATTAACTCAGTTGGAGTAGAATGGACCAAAGATTCAGGGATAATATTAGCCAATTATTCTGAAAGAGGTTACAAAAAAGAAGTGCTTCGTGTAGTTAACTTGAATACAGGTGATGATAATGCAATTATTGAACTGACAAGTGATACTAATATTGATAATTTTTGGTTTCGTTATCTACCAGATCTAGATATGATATTATACTTATCTGAAGAAAGTGGATGGCGTCAACTTTATTTGGCAGACTTAAAAACCAATACAACTCAGCAATTTACGGATGGCGAATTTTATATCAATAGAGTAATACATCTGGACCCAGAGCATCAGGTGGCTTACTTTTCAGCGTCTGGAAAAGAGAAAAATAGTAATCCATACCATGAGAAATTATATAAGATCGATCTTAGTGGTAACATAACGTTGTTAACGCCAGAGGAAGGGCATCATGTCGTGTCTTTTTCGGAAGATGGTAAACACTTTGTTGACAATTTTTCTACTATTAATAGACCTACAAAAACTACACTCAGGGAAGCCCTATCAGGAAAAATTGTAGCTGAACTCACTCAGGCCAATCTCTCCAATATTATACCAAGTGGATGGCAGGCACCAGAAGTATTTGAATTAACAGCAAAAGATGGTGAAACAACAATCTACGGGGCTTTATGGAAACCTACCGATTTTGATGAGTCGAAAAAGTATCCTATAATTGATGCCACATATACTGGTCCGCATACTAATGTATTTCCTAAACGATTTTCAAATGTGTTTTGGAATCAATCACTAGCTGAGCTTGGGTTTATCGTTATGCAAGTTGATGGATTGGGAACATCAGGAAGATCCAAAGCTTTCCATGATTACTCCTATAAAAACATGGGAAACAATCTGGAAGATCATGTTTTGGCAATCCAATTTTTAGGACAGAAGTTTTCCTGGATAGATACTGATCGTGTAGGTATATTTGGTCATTCTGCTGGAGGATATGACACAGGTAGAGCTTTACTGGCCTTTCCTGAGGTTTACAAAGTTGGAGTAGCCAGTTCTGCCGATCATGATTTTAGAATGGAAAAAGCATGGTGGCCAGAAATGTATCAAGGATGGCCAGTGGATTCTACATATCACGAAGTGTCAAATATTACAAATGCTAAGAATTTAAAAGGCAAACTACTTATTACTCATGGAGGTATTGATGATAATGTAAACCCTTCAGCGTCTTTTAAATTAGCTGAGGCATTGATCAAGGCCGATAAACAATTTGATTTATTAATTTTACCAAGCCAGCGACATGGATATCAAGGTGATCATCGAAAATACTTTATCAAAAAACGCTGGAATTATTTTGTAGAACACCTTTTAGGAACAGAACCTATCTGGGATTTTAAATGGGAATGATAAGTGAGTAAAAGTATCATTGTTATTGGAGGAGGAATTATAGGACTCAGCTCGGCCTATTATCTTCAAAAAGAAGGGCATCATGTAACTGTAATTGACAAATCTGCTATGAATGCAGGTGCTTCATATGTCAATGCAGGCTATTTATCCCCAAGTCATTTAATCCCATTATCTGCTCCGGGAGTGATGAAAAAGGGATTAAAATGGATGTTTGATTCTTCAAGCCCACTCTACATAAAACCTAGGTTAAATCTTGACCTATTACAATGGGCATGGGCATTCAATAAATCTTGTAATCAAAATCATGTTGATCGAGCTGCGCCAATAATTAAAGACATTTGTGTGTTAAGCCAGAACTTGATTGACGATATAAAAACTTCTGAGAATTTTAGTTTTCATTACGCCAAGAAAGGATTGTTCATGTTGTGTCAAACCCAAAAAATGCTAGATGAAGAATTACATACGGCGGAATTGGCGCAGGAATTAGGATTGATGGCACGAGAAGTTTCACCTACCGATATTAAACAATTAGAGCCTGATGTAGAAATAAAAGCAATTGGAGCTGCCTATTTTGAATGTGATCATCATACAACACCACATGAATTCATGAGTGAAATGAAGCAATATTTGTTGGATGTTGGAGTTGCATTTTTAACCAATGAAAAAGTAAGTGATATTCGGGTCACTAATAACAAAATTCTCAATGTTCAAACTGAACAACAATCATTAACTGCTGACGAGTATGTTTTGGCGGCTGGTTCCTGGACTAGTATGTTGAGCAAAAAATTGGGATTAAAACTATTGATGCAAGCAGGTAAGGGATATCGAATTAACACCGAGCGACCAACTGGAATCACCATTCCATCAATCTTTGCTGAGGCTAAAGCAGCGGTAACTCCAATGAATGGATTTACCCGTTTTGCTGGCACAATGGAAATAGCTGGAATTAATCACAAAATCAATAAAGTTAGGGTAGACGCCATTGCGAAGGCGGTTAATAGCTATTACCCAACAGTAAAAATTAGTTCGGAAGAAAAAGATAATGCAGCATGTGGATTACGACCAGTGTCGCCCGATGGCTTACCATATATTGGGCGATCGCACAAATGTACTAATCTAACTATAGCAGCTGGGCATGCCATGATGGGTTGGAGTATGGGACCTGGAACGGGGAAATTAGTACAGGAAATCATCGACAATCAGAAACCATCAATGGATATTAGACTTTTTAACCCTGACAGAAAGTTTTAATCTTCCAAATTCAAACGCATATTGATTAGGTGCTTTTTAAACCCAGCTTTTTCATAAGCGCGTATGGCAGGATGATTAACATCGTAAACATCCAATCTAATTTCATTAACGCCTCTATTTTTACACCAATCCAATAAGGCTTCAATGATAAGCTTGTTATAACCATTACCGCGATGGTCTTCTGGAACAAACATAAACCCTAAATAACCTTGCTTTTTGTGTTTTAGATAGTGCCTATCATCTTTGATCTTGGCATATCCTGAGGCAAGAATTTCCTTGTTTTTCTCGACCACAAATAATTCAGAATCATCCCCAGAAATAAACTCTGAAAGATCATAATAACTAATATTTCCATCTTGTATGGTTGGATCCATAGGCCGTTCAGCTTTGATAAGACCTTGCATAAATTCATGTAAAATTTGAAGATCGCTGATTTTTGCTTTTCTTACTATAGGATCCATTTCAATTAAGTATTACATCGATTAATTTGACTAAAAATAAGCATAAAACTAAGAATTAGTCTTTTTATCGATTAATCATCAATGGGTTTGATATTTTTTAGAATTTTATATCACAATTGATTTCTAGCTTAATTTTTATCCCAAAACATGAACTATGGTACTGGAAATTTTAAATTGTGAAAATTGCTATAAACTCTCAGGTAATCTAACCCGTCACAATCTACATATTTTCTTCAATGTATTTGAAAACATATTTGAAGAAACAGATGACTTAACGATTAGTATTGAAGGTGTTTTGAGTATTGATCGTTATGGCGTCAATGCTATCGCTAAATTGCACAATGAATCCCTAAACAAACAAAAGAAATTCTCATTGATAGGACTTGGTAATAGAGAACTTATCCAGGAGTTTAATTCAATCGACGCCGCATAATTAACAGGAGAGATCTGCTATTATTTTCCATTCTCCATTGATCTTTTTGAAAATGATCATAAAAACGCCATTGGCATTACCTATGGACCGTTCTAAATGAAATTGACCCATCACCGAGTAGGACATGTTTTCAATATTAGAAATATCATCAATGACAAAAGTTAGTTTACCCATATCCTCTTTAGTGGGATACCGCTTTTTGTAGTTCTCCAGCGTTGATCGCCATCCAAAAGTCAATCCATTGGCGCCATAAAATTTTAAAGAGTCACTATTCCAATAACCCTCCATAAAGAGTTCAATATCATTATTTGACCAAGCTTCGGCCTGAGAATTAAGAATTGCCGTAATAGCCTCTTTATCTTGATTAAGTTGGGAGGAAGAGTCACAAGAATTTATAAAAAGAACTAAGCAAAATAAAGTCGAGAAAACGAACTTAGTACTTAAATTAAATGAACGCCACGTGATATTTTTACTGTTAAAGGTGTACATGCTCTATTGAATTTTTTATTGTATTGTTCTTTGATATATGAGGTAACTGTATCAATTGCTGAATTATGAATAATATTTATGGTACAACCTCCAAAACCACCACCCATCATCCGTGATCCAATGACGTTGTCAATTTCTCTTGTTTTATCAACAAGAAAATCAAGTTCATCACAACTAACGTTGTATTGGTGCTGCAGCCCACTATGGGATTGATACATGAGATTTCCAAAAGATAGAAGGTCACCAATTTCAAGAGCTTTGGCTGCCTGAAGCACGCGTGTATTTTCTTGAATTACAAATAAGGCATTATCAAATTCCTTTTTATCTAGTTGATCCTTTATTATTTCAAGGTCACTTTCAGAAACTTCTCTTAAACTATTTTTGTTCAGTTTTTTGGCAATGTTTTCACAGGTGCGTCGTCTATCATTATAAGCGCTTTCAGCTAAGCTGTGTTTTACATTGGTGTTAATTAGTACCAATTCATAATCGTTTAGCTCAATTTTATAAGGCTTAGAAGTTACAGTTAAGCAATCTAATAATAAAGCCGTATTATAAGCTCCAAACATACTGGCATACTGATCCATAATACCGCAAAGCACCCCTACATAATGATGTTCGGCTGCTTGTGAAATGTAAATCATTTCATGCTTAGTGAACTCCAAACGGAATAATTCATTTAACCCAAAAACAACAGCATTTTCAATGGCTGCTGATGATGAAAGCCCTGATCCTATTGAAAGATCACTGCCAAAAATCAAATTGAAATTGTCAAGAAATTTTCCTTTTTTCAAAATTTCGGCAATTACGCCCAGCACATAATTTTGCCAGCCATTAGACGGCAAAGGTTTAATAGAATGAAGTTCGAATTGATATTCTTCATTTAAATCAATAGCTTTTACAGTACAATATGAATTACGTGATCTCGCCATAGCTAAGACTATGCCTTTGTCAATTGCTGCCGGAAAAACAAAACCATTATTATAATCAGTATGTTCGCCAATAAGGTTTACGCGTCCCGGTGAAAATACGAGTAACGGTTTTTGTTGAAATGCGTCAATAAAGTTGGTTTCTATGTCATTAATGAGTTTGGTATTCATACCATTAGGCAAAATAGATATAAATGAAAAGGACCACTAGACAAATTCCAAAACCAACTGGTTTAACAAAACGCCAAGGTGTTATATCAATTTGGTTAGTATATTTTTGAACATAGGCTTCTTTCATCGGCCACAGTTTTCCAATAAGTAGCATTATAAGTACGTTAAGAACAAATAAAATCGCCAAGACATGTAAAAAATGCGGGTAATTGTCTTCACCAACAACATACGGTTTAATAATAAATTGACTAATTATGTAAAGTACTGAACCGGAGATAATACCAATTTTTGCCGCAATAGCCGGGACGTATTTGGTGAGATAGCCAACTACAATTATTGTCAAAATAGGAATACTGTAGATACCATTGGCTTCTTGTAAATATCCAAATAAACCATCGGACGCATAGACTAATAGTGGTGCAATAAACATTGATACTATTGCCAGCAAAATACCAAAACGTTTACCTGCTTTTACCGTTTGTTTTTCATTAGCATGCGGTTTGATATGGGTTTTATAGATGTCAAATCCAAATAAAGTTACCGAACTATTCAATGCAGAATTGAATGAACTTAATATGGCACCAAACAATACAGCTGCAAAGAACCCTAAATAGGCCGTTGGTAATACTTCGGCAACAAGCCTTGGGTATGCTTCGTCAGGATTTTCTAATTGCCCATTGAACATATGATAGGCAATAAGACCTGGAAGGACAACAATTAAAGGCCCAAGAATTTTGGCAAACGAAGCTAATAATAAACCTTTTTGACCTTCTTTTAAGTTTTTTGCTCCAAGAGCGCGCTGAATAATAGCTTGGTTAGTTCCCCAATAGAAAAGTTGTACTAACATCATCCCGGTAAAAATAGTTTCAAACGGAATTGACGATTCAGGGCCACCAAGTGATTCGAATTTATCGGGATGGTTTTGTGTCAAAGTTGTTATCCCATCTATAACATTACCATCGCCAATAGCCATTAAACCAAAAACAGGAATCAGCATACCACCAATAAAAAGACCTAGTGCGTTAATGGTATCTGATATAGCCACGGCTTTAAGTCCGCCAAAAATAGCATAAATAGATCCCACAATTCCTATTGACCAAACTGTAATCCAAAGCGCTGCATTTTTTGAAACACCTAGTAAATCTGGGATATTAAACATATTGCTTATGGCTAGTGCACCTGAATAGAGGACAATTGGTAATAACACCACTGCATATCCTGTTAAAAATAAACCAGACGTAATGGTTTTTGTGACTTTATCATAACGGCGTTCCAAAAATTGGGGAATCGTAGTCAATCCTCCCTTTAAATAACGTGGTAATAAGAACAGTGCTGTAACAACCATGGCGATAGCCGCCAATGTTTCCCAGGCCATAACTAATATTCCATCTTTAAATGAAGCACCGTTTAAACCTACGATCTGTTCTGTTGAGAGATTGGTTAATAATAAAGAACCTGCGATTACCACTCCTGTTAAACTTCGGCCTCCAAGAAAATAGCCATCTGAAGTAGACTCATTTGTTTTTCTACTTTTTATATATGAAACTACTGCAACAAATAAGGTAAAAGCTAAGAATGTGATAAACTGCATAGGAATTTAATTAGGTACTAAGGTAATTGAATAAAAGTAATTTTTATTGGCCGAGATGGTATATTCTGGATGTACCAGCCGACCCCAGGAAGTATCACCACCAACGCCCATTTGAAACAAATCAATATTCCATTGAACGGTATTTCCAAATTTAATATCAGCCCCATGTTTTTTAGTAACCGGGACCAAACCGGAAGCGGATTTTGAAGCATCACTGGTTCTAAAATCCAATTCATTCATGGCAAAAGGCCATACGCTTGAATTTAGTATAGAATCAGAAGTTACTTTTATTCGGAGGCTGTCGGACGAGACTTCCATCCATCTA